>JAFSIC010000048.1 GCA_017439985.1 Oscillospiraceae bacterium | reverse complement strand
AGATTTTTTTGAGCGGTTTTTCAGATGAAAAACATCATTCTTTACAACCTGTATCCAGATCTTTTGTTCAATCTGTTTGACTCCCGCGAGTCAGCTTGTATATAATATCACGCCCCCACTCTTTTGTCAACACCTTTTTTCAAAAAAGTTTAGTTTTTTTCATCTTTTACTCTTGGCGGCTCTTTATCACTAAAACCATCGATATGTCCACGCTCCAGAGCGCCATATAAACGCTTTTTCAATCCAGGATGTTCCTTATCCATAGTATGGATCCATTCCTTGGTCCACTGACGCTGAGTCACGCCATCTGCCGGGCACTTGCTCTTAACAATAGGAAGATTACAACGACGCACTGTTGATGAGATAACATTCTCCTCTGCCAGAACCATCGGACGGATCAAAGTCAAATCCTTTCTGCTCAAATAAGTCACCGGCTGGAAACAACCCACACGTCCCTCATTAAAGAGATTCATCACAAAAGTCTCCACCGCGTCATCATAATGATGACCCAGCGCAATCTTATTGCAGTTATTTTCTTTTGCCGCATCATGCAGACAGCCGCGTCGCATTCTCGCACAAAGACTGCAGGGATTACTTTCCTTGCGGATATCGAAAATGATCTGACCGATTTCCGTTGGTTTTACGATATATTCTACCTTCAGCTCATCACAAAGCTTCTGCAGCTCGGAGAAGTCGCTGTCCACACCGCCAAAGCGATAATCCAAAGTGATCGCCACAATTTCATAGTCGATACCCATAAATTCGCGCAGCTTCGCCAGACCTGCCAACAGTGCGACAGAATCCTTTCCGCCGCTGACGCCGACAGCAATGCGGTCACCCGGCTGAATCATATCGTATTTTTGAATCGCTTTTCGCATGAGACCGATCAGTTTCTGCATAAAACCCTCCAAAGAAAAAGACTGTGATAAAAAGATACCACATTTTTAAGGAAAGGAAAAGAGCTTCTTTCAAATTCTCTTCACTTGCTGTATAATAGTAGAAAAGAACTATAAAGGAGTGTTCGCCATGAGCGTTATTTTTAAGACCATTTCCCTGAAAGCCTTGGATTCCATGCAGAAAGCTATGACTAAAGACCCGGAACGTGTCCGTGAAGCTTGCTATGAGCTGCAGCAGGAGGACGAATTCTGCCCATCCATCAACTGTGGTAATGATGAAGTATTCTCCATGCTTTTTGATCTGTTGGAACTTGATGTCTGTGAAGAACTCCGCGGCGGCGGCGACTATGCCGATCTGATGGACTTCTGGCAGGAAGACTGCGACGCAATGGACTTGATCCTGCTCACTCCGGAAATTATCAAACCTCTGCGCGCCAGCTTCTCCTCTCTCGATTTTGATATCCCTACCTTTATTGAAGACTTTGCCGATGAATACGAAGTAGAGCCTCGCGATGTTTCTTCTGCCCTGCAGGTTCTCATGAGCTCCATGATGGCCGCCGGCCCTGACGCTCTGCTCTACGTGATGGAATAATTCTTTTCGCACAGCTGGACACTTTTGCTCAGCTGTGCGTCTTTCTTATTAAGAAAGCATTGAAGGAGCCTTACTATGAACCTAAGAGAACACTTTGAAACTCAAGAGCAGCTGTATCATATTTATACCGGTATTCTTTGCAATAACCCCGTATTCGCTGATGGTCCGGTTCCTATTTTTCGTTACGAATTTGACTGTCCTGAGTATGAGCAGTTAAAAGAACAATACCACCTCTCCAAAATTGCCGGAAAGGGAACGGATTTTGAACGAGCCAGAAGACTTTGTCATCATTTCTCACCTCGCTTAAAACATAAAGGCGACTATGATGGTCACATCGAACCAAATGCTTTAGCCCTTCTCGATTACTGTTATGAAAAAGAAAATATTGGTATTAACTGCTTATATAAATCGAAAATCCTTGCCGAGTGCTGCATGGCTCTGGGTATTTACGCACGCAGAGTTTATATTATGCCCTATTCTCCTTACGATTGTGACAATCATGTTGATATTGAAATTTTCGACCGCAAACAGAATAAATGGATTCTGCTTGATATAACTAATGATTGTTACTACATTGATGAAAATGGCACTGAACTAAATATGTTGGAACTCAGAAACAAGTTAATGAAGCAAGAAATCTGTTCCTGTGTATTTTGGAAACAAGTGCAGAATACAGACAAGCTAATACATAACATTAAAAATATTTATTTGAATACATATACTGCCAAAAATCTGTTCTGGTTCAAAATAGATGAATATTCTTCATTTGGTACAAAAGGAAAACAGTATTGTTTCTTGCCGGAACACTTTAACGCTGAGGTAAGATTGAAACACTATCAGAACTTCATTTATAAGCAGATGGGACTTGATGAAGCAGCTCAAAAAGAACGGCGCAAAAATGTACCCATCGCTGACTATCAGTCTTATTCGATCTATCATGTTTGGGATTCCCCTATTGAATAAGCAACAAAACGCCGCCTCTTACGAGGCGGCGTTCTTTTTTATTCTTTTTCTCTCTGATTTTTGCGATAGTTCAGATAGTTTTCCAGAATGATGGTCGCTGCAACGGTATCGATCACCGCTTTGCGTTTTTTTCCGCGGGTATCGGTTGCATTAAGGAAGCCGATCGCTGAAACCGTCGTACTGCGCTCATCCCAAAGCACAACAGGAATATTCTCCAGCGCTGTTTCCAGCTGTTTGGCAAATTCCTCGCAGTGCTGGGCACGAACACCAATGGTCCCGTTCATATTGATCGGATGTCCCACAACGACAAGTTCAGGGCTCAACTCTTTGAGAGCTTCCGCCACTTTGACCACAGCACGGTCAAAGTTTTTTTCCTGGATCACACCGGCCGGAGAGGCCAACAGTTCCTGTTTATCGCAAATCGCCAGACCGGTGCGCGCGTCACCGAAGTCTACTGCTGCAATTTTCATTATAACCTCTATTTCTTCAGCCATTGACTGAAATCACTGTCAGACATGTGATCATGCTTATTGATGTACACCGTTGTCGGCATCAGACTGTCATCCTCGAAGACAAATTTGCTTCGAGAGGTATTGGTCACGATATAACTTCCCATTTCTTCAAATGGCTTACCGGTGCTGTAATGAATATAATTCTGAATGGCAAAGCCGTGGCTGACGATAACAATGCTGCGTCCGCGGTTCTTCTCTACGATAGAGCTGATGGTTTTCACCATACGGTTGTACACATCGCGGCAGCTTTCGCCTTCCGGATACTGCAGCTGAGCAGGATTCTCCTTCAGACAACGAAGCACCTCAGGATACTCTTTTCCCGCTTCCTCTACCATGCGTCCAGTAAACAAGCCAACATCGATCTCTTCCAGACCGTGAACAGGAGTAACCGGGACATTTTCATGGTACTGTGCAATCAGCTGACCGGTTTCAAAGGCTCTGCTCAGTGGACTGCTGAACACCTCATCAATGTGATGATTTTTCATCGCCTGACCCAACAGATTGCCTTGACGGCGACCGTTGTCGTTCAGCGGGATATCCATCTGCCCCTGATATCGCGGACCCAGATTGTAATCGGTTTCGCCGTGACGAACCAGATAGACAGTCGTTACCATGGTTTTACGGTGCCAACAATATCAGACACATTTTCGATATGGTTGTCATCCAGCCATTTGTTCATGCCTTCGATCACTTTGATTGGAGCCATCGGATCGTAGAACAGGGATGCGCCCATCTGAATTGCAGATGCGCCGGCCATCATCATTTCGATGCCGTCCTGCCATTTTTCGATACCACCCATACCAACTACAGGGATCTTCACTGCATTAGCAACCTGCCATACCATGCGGACAGCCACAGGGAATACAGCCGGACCGGACAGACCACCCACGTTGTTGCGGAGGATCGGTCTGCGGGAATTGATATCGATTCTCATACCCAGCAGGGTGTTGATCAGAGAAACCGCATCAGCGCCTTCATCCTCAACAGCTTTTGCAATGGATACAATGTCGGTAACGTTTGGAGACAGTTTAACCATCAGAGGTTTTTTGCAGTATTTGCGAACTTCTTTTACGATGCCTGCTGCACCTGCGCAGGAAGTACCGAAGGCAACGCCGCCTTCTTTTACGTTCGGGCAGGAGATGTTTAGTTCCATCATGTGAACAGAGCTGTCAGACAGACGCTCTGCGATTTTGCAGTAGTCCTCGATGGTGCTGCCTGCAATATTTGCAATGAGAACGGTGTCCTGTTTCTCCAGATAAGGAAGATCGTTTGCCAGGAAGTGTTCTACGCCCGGATTCTGCAGACCAACACTGTTCAGCATACCGCTTGGAGTTTCTGCGATACGTGGAGGCGGGTTACCCAAACGCTCTTTGAAAGTCATACCCTTCAAAGATACGCCGCCCAGTGCAGAAAGTGGGTACATATCTTCGTAATCACGGCCAAAGCCATAGCAGCCGGAAGCAGTGATAACAGGATTTTTGAAATCAACGCCTGCAACATTTACTTTCAGATTACTCATCGAATACCACCTTTTCTGCTTCAAAGACAGGGCCATTTTTGCAAACATGGCTGTAAGTCTCTTCGCCGTTTTCTTTTTTGGTCTTGCAAGCGCAAACCAGACAAGCGCCTACACCGCAGCCCATTCTCTCTTCCAGAGAAACCTGGCAGCGAATGCCGTTTTCCTGGCACATTTTTGCCACGAATTTCAGCATGATCTTTGGACCGCAGGCATATACAATATCAACAGGACCCTGCGCGATGCGCTCTTTCAGCATATCGGTAACCAGACCATGGTGACCTGCAGTACCGTCATCGGTGCAAAGCATTACTGGAACATCATGTTTTTTGAAGTCTTCTTCCAGAACGATCAGATCTTTGTTGCGGAAACCAATGATTGCAGTTGCATTGGCACCGTAGTGTTTTGCAGTCTGCAGCATTGGAGGTACGCCGATACCACCGCCAACAACAACAGCTTTCTTTTCTTTGTCCAGCAGATCAAAGCCGTTGCCCAGAGGACCCATCACGTCGATCAGGTCGCCTTCTTTGCGTTTTGCCAGTTCTTTGGTGCCTTCACCGCGTACATCGAAGAGGATACGCAGAGTTCCGGCATCTTTATCGATCTCGGAAATAGAGATCGGTCTGCGCAGGGTGAAGCCCGGTACACGAATGTGTACGAACTGACCTGCTTTTGCTTCTTTTGCGATGTCAGGGCAGTGAATGGTGTAATCAACCATCGCACCGCTGCCTACTTTGATAATTGGATATTCTCCTTGGATGTGTGCCACAAATAGTGCCTCCCATCATCTATATTTCTACTTCTTTATATTAAACGAAAATTGCCATCTTTACAAGGTAACGCAGCCTCTTTTCTCCAATCTTCCGAAAAAACTCCCCCATCTTTATCCAAACTACCAGTTTTTCATAATTTTATATCATACCACATAAACATGGAACAGATTTATTGTTTCAGAAAGGATTGATGAGATGCAGCTTCCTTTTTTCCAGACACTTCCCTCTTTTGACGTTCTTCCTGCTCATCGTTTTGAGCAATTCTATGACGAACCGGAGCCCCCTCTGACCTATTTGTTGGGTTGTTTCACTCCTGATGGCTTACACCTTCAACTCCGCGCCTATGAAGGGCCGAATTTCCACTCTTATTTCTGTTTCACTGTACTCTCAGGAAAAAAATTATGTTTCTCTAAAAACATTTTCCCCGGTCGCCCGGATCCTACTCTCCATTCCACACCCATTTCCGGGGAAAATCTGATCGGAAAGTATTGGGGTACAGAAATTTTTGTACCGTATACGCTCTGCTCCCCTCCGATTTCTGGAATCATCGGTCTTTTCCACGATGATATTCCACTGTGTTTCCTTCACGATGATATGGAAAATTCCCATCAATATCCGCAGGTAAGTTTCATCCCAGAGCCACATCCAGCACCATCATCAGCAGAAAACCCAATAAAAATCCACTGATGCCCTCTCTTTTATGCTCAGCCGCTTCCGGAAGCAGCTCTCCTGCAATTACAACCAGCATCGCACCTGCAGAAAAGGCCAGCAAAAATGGAAGAATTCCGCCTAATTTCATGGCAATAAAAACAGAGATTATCGCCGCCACAGGTTCAACAACGCCGCTGGCCTGACCGAGGAAAAAACTTCTTCCGGAAGAAATTCCCTCTCTTTTCAGCGGCAAGGAAACGGCCGCGCCCTCCGGGAAATTTTGCAGACCGATCCCCAAGGCCAAAATCCATGGCGCCATACCGCTGTCTGCACCAAAAGCTACTCCAATCGCCATACCCTCGGGAATATTGTGCAGTGTCACCGCCAATATCAGAAGCAGGCTGCGCTTTCCCGAGGGATTTTTCTTCATTAAGTTCGAAAAATCCAGGCAAAATTCCGACAACTGAATGAACAAGCCTCCGAATAATACGCCCACTGCAGGCAAAAGCCAGCTTCCCGATTGTTCGATTGCCGGTACGATCAGAGACCAAAAGCTGGCGGCCAGCATCACACCCGCCCCAAATCCCAACAGCAAATCCAACCATTTTCCGCTAAATTTGTGAAAGCAGAAAACCGTCGCTGCTCCCAAAGCAGTCATCCCCCAGCTGAACAGGGTCGCCAGCAGCGTTCCGGCCACCGGATTAAGACCCAACATCTCCATCATAGCATCACTCCTCTTTTGTGCTTAACCCATACTATGATTTTTTTGAAAAAAGTTTCAAAAAAGTGTTGACAAATCAAATCAGCCGTGGTATATTAATGAAGCTGATTCAAACAGCATATGCGCTTGTAGCTCAGCTGGATAGAGTGACTGGCTACGAACCAGTAGGTCGGGGGTTCGAGTCCCTCCAAGCGCGCCAAAACCGGAAGCGAATTTTCGCTTCCGGTTTTTATTTTTCTCCCAACATCTTGACGGAACGCTCTCCTGGCATTACAATATGAATCAGAAAACTTACAGGAAAGAAGGCTGTCAAATGAAAGTACGTATTCCAAAACATCGTGAATTCGTTATCGCTATTGATGAAAATGAAACCCGTCAGGAAGAATGCTGGGACAAACTGCAGCAGATCGTGACCGACTACGAAAAAGAAGGCAAATCTGTTTACACCCCAACCTTCATCGAAGATAACGAAGAAAAAGTAAAAGAACTGCAGAAAGAATACAAGTTCACTTACACTATCGAACTGAAATAAGACATAAAAAGGCCGTCCCACGAGGGACGGCCTTTTCTTTTACATAATTGAGAACAAAAGATAACGACCACAGAACATTTCACCTTCTGTGGTCGTTATCTTGCGCTTTCAATCTGTAATTTCATTTTCTTTGATCCACCTTTCTTTTTTATCTTTTTTCATTACCTATTTTTATTCTTAATAGATAATTACTCTTTCTTCACTCTTTCCTTTTTTGATTTTCTTTTTTCTATCAATTTTAGGATTTTTGAGTTTTTTCTTTTCTTTTAATATTTTTATTTTATTCTTTCTTTTCTATAGTTTTTGCTATATTTTGAATTTTTATTATATTAAAAGATGTTCTTTCTTATTTTTTCGGACTCACCACTTTATTCAGATTTTCTTTTGGATGATTATTCCCTGTACATTGCTGTAATCCTCATTTTGTCTGCTGATTTCTTTTTTCAAAGATACTGGTCGACATCAGTTATTTTCATTTAGTTTATAATCGATATGACGTTCACTATTTTTAATCTAACATATCTTTTATACTTTTATGAATTTCAGCTTTTGTTTATGGAATTATCATGTTTGAGAATTTCCTATTCCATTGGTGCATACCTCAAAATCTTTTTACAACTCTGGCTCGTTTTCTAAGATTTTCTCGAATCTATGTAAACCTACCGATAATAACTTGAAGCTTGTCCTTTTTGTTTTATTCTTTTGTTTTCTATATTCAATTGTATGACGGTTTTCAGTTTCAGATACTTTTTATTTTCTTGGACGATTGATTTGAAAGATTGATAAAACCTTCTTTACGATTTTTCATCTTCGCTTCATTTGATCCTTACTGTCTTACCGTTTTGATCCTGCTTTCTGGTTTACCAGTGCAGGTACTAAATGTTTTGGTTCTTCTCCGATCACTGGATTCACCCTTTCTGCTTCTGATTTGTTATTACCTTTAGTTGTTGTCTATATTATAACCGACGTTTTTGATATTGTCAATAGTTTTTTTCAACTTTGTGAAAAAAATCTGTGTTATTTTACCTACAAACTTTTCCGTATTGACTTCTCCCTCCAAATGGTTTAAGATACTTATAGATCAAGATAATGAATGAACGGAGTGATTCCTTTGAATAACCCATACGGCAACGACATCCTGACTCTGATGGATGAAAACGGCGTCGAGTATACCTTTGAAGTACTGGATGAGTATGACGACGGCGAAAAACGTTACCTGGCCCTGAGCCCTGTCTTTGATGATCCGCAGGATATGCTGGCTGACACCGGTGATCTGGTGATCATGCAGGTCTGCGAAGAAGACGGCGAAGAGCTTCTGGAGCCTGTTGATGACGAAGATGAGCTTGCTGCTATCGCCGAGATCTTCATGAAACGTCTGGAAGAAGATTTCGATTTTGAAGAAGACGAAGAATAAATCCTCTTCTTCCGCATATACTCAGAATTAAAATCCTGCTGTGCACGATTATGTGCAGTTTATTATGATCCAACACTTTTTTCTAGGGAGTACATCTCCGCTGACGGATTGCAGACCTCCCGCCTTCGGGCGGACGAAGGGAGCGTGAAAGCAGAGGGTTGTGCGTACCCACCCTGTCGATTTGACGGGTTTTAATCGCTGTGCGACGGCACGGTGGGATTTTACTTAAAAACATCGCCCCGTTTCGGGGCTTTTTATTTTACAGGAAACGAGGAATGACCATGTCCTGGCTGGACCGTACCGCCCTTCTCATCGGTAATGATGCCGTCAATCAATTGAAAAACAGCAAAGTAGCCATCGTTGGCCTCGGAGGTGTCGGGGGCTCTGCCGCAGAAGCTGTTTGCCGCATGGGCGTCGGTACGCTGATTCTGGTGGATAACGATACCGTCGATGATACCAACCGAAACCGTCAGCTTTTCGCCACTGCAGAAACTGTCGGTATGGACAAGGTCGATGCGGCGCTGCAGCGTTTGCGCGCGCTGAATCCCGAAGCAAACTTTATTGTAAAAAAAGAATTCTATCTGCCGGAAAACAGTGATTTTCTCTTTGACCTGCAGCCTGATTTGGTTTTGGATGCCATTGACACCGTCACCGCCAAACTCCATCTTGCCAAAACCTGCAAAGAAAAAGATATCCCTTTGGTTTGCTGTCTGGGGACCGGTAACCGTGTGGATCCTTCTCAGCTGCGCTGGGGCGATATTTCTCAAACTGCCGGCTGCGGCTGTCCGCTGGCAAAAGTCATGCGCCGCGAGTTGAAAAAACGCGATGTGACCCAGCAGACCGTCATCTATTCTGTGGAGGAGCCTCACAAAGCCATCGTTGGCGAATCGGAACACGGCCGCCACAGCCCTGCAAGCTGTGCTTTTGTTCCTCCCGCCGCCGGCTGTCTCCTGGCCAGTGCCGGTATTCGCTTACTGTTGGAAAAACATCAATATCACCTGTAAGATCAAGACCTTCCGTTTGGGAGGTCTTTTTTATGTATAAAATTCCTTTTGCTGCCCACACTATTGGCAAACAGTTTGGAGGTGGCTTCATGTTTTCCTCTTTTCTTCCCGGACTGGTCAATGGTCTGTTGGGAACAGGCGGCGGAATTTTGGCGGTTGCAGTATTTCAAAGACAAGGTCTGACAGCCAATCAATCCCATGCCACTGCTGTAGGCCTGATGCTCCCCCTCAGTGCAATCAGTTTAACTATACTTCTGTTCCAATATGAGCAGCAGCTTCTATGCTATTGGCCCTTGATCATCCCAACCATTCTGGGCTCCGTCACCGGTTCCTGGCTGCTGAAGCGAATGAAGCCGCAGCGTTTGCGTCTGCTGTTCATCGCACTGATCATATACAGTGCCATCCGCATCCTCAGCTCATAGGAGGTACCATGGAACTTCATTTTTTCTCCATACTTGCTGTTTATGCAGCTTCTGTTCTGGGGGCGATGGGCTTGGGCGGCGGCAGTTTGCTGATGCTGTATCTGCTCTTTTTCACTGACTTACCCCAGCAGGAAGCCCAAGCCCTGAATCTCTTTCTCTTTCTCCCAACCGCTGCCTTATCCGCCGTTCTCCACCGAAAGAACGGTCTCCTGCAAGGTAAAACACTGAAACAGATGCTGCCTGCCGGCATCATCGGCAGTCTGATCGGTGCAGCTTTGAGCGTCTGGCTTCCTTCTCATCTTCTGAAAAAAACATTCGGACTGTTCTTGCTTCTCATGGGCAGCAAGGAAGCATTGACACTGTATCGGGAACAAAAACTTTCCCCTAAAGCATAAAGCCGCTGCAGCTTGTACAAACTACCAATGGAGGTGCTTATCACATGAAGCGAAATTCTTTTTCCCGTTTTCTGATGGGCAAGGGACTGTATGTCGCTCTTGCCGTTTGTTTAGCCGGCGCAGGAACCGCCGCATGGGTCACAGTCAACAACCGAATCAGTGAACCGACCCCTTTTTCCGAAACTCCTCCTGCCGAGGTTCAGCCACAGGAGAACATAAACCCATCCTTATCTGCAGAAGAACCTCATATCAACACGAAGGAAACCGCACCTGTCGAACAGAAGCAGCCGCAGGTCTCCAAAGAGGAATCCAAGCCAATCGAAGAATCGTACTCTTCCTCCAGCTCTGCCTCCTTGCCCGAGGATACCAGCTCATCTGTCAGCACATCAGAACCCTTGCAGGCATCGGACGAATCACAGACCATCTCCTTCACACTGCCGCTCAATTCCGCCATTCTGGCCCCGTTCAGCGGCGATAAACTGGTGGAAAATCGCACTCTGAAAGAGTGGCGCACGCACAATGGCATTGACCTGCAGGCGCAAAACGGTGACATGGTCAAAGCAGCCTGCGACGGCAAAGTGACCGCTATCACCTTTGACCCTCTGTGGGGCACAACGGTGGAAGTTCAGTCCAATGAACACACTCTCACCTACTGCGGCTTGAGCGAAGAGCTGAACATCAAACTCAATGACCACATCAAATTAGGTGACAACATCGGAACCATCGGCGAGATTCCTTGTGAAGCTGCCGAAGGGCTCCACCTTCACTTCACTGTTCAGCACAACAATGAGTATATTGATCCATTTTCTCTCCTCTCTGAATAGAAAAATCCCTGCCGATGGCAGGGATTTTTCTTTCATTTACGGATGTTCACGTTCCAGCAGCTGACGAATGCCTTCCAGCATCGCCGGTTTTACCTGCGGAAGAACGCCTTGGATCGTGTATTTGTTCAGAGCCGTTGTATCCATGTAGAAGCAATTCGTCACGTTCAGATTATTCAGCATGATCCACTCCTCCTGCAGCATTTCCCACGGAGTCATTGGATCAAATTCGCCTCGCTTCACCATTTTTTCCAGCTGGGTATTTTCCCAGACTTTCAGGTTCAGACACCAGATACCCTTTGGCTTCATCTGACTGAGAACACGGGCCGTTTCCACAGCATGAATATTGCGGTAAGTCCGTCCGCCCAAACCAAGGATCACAGTCACAAAATAACCGACGTCAGCCCGCTCCATCTTTCTCGCCGCAGCCAGAATATCGTGGCTCAAAACGCCTTTATTCATCATGGTCAGAATGAAATCACTGCCGGATTCAAAGCCTATATGCAAGTCCTCCAGGCCCGCCGCACGCAGCTGTGCCAACTCCTCATCGGATTTTCGCAGCACATCATCAAAACGAGCATACATGGCAAAAGAGGTCACTTTCGGCATATAACGCTTTGTCATTTCCATAATAGCCAAAAGTTTCTCCGTGGACAGACAGAGCGCATTTTCACCCAAGAAAAATACTCTATCTCGATCTGCCCGCAGTTCGCCCAGAACTTTTAGATTCTCTTCAATCTTCTCCATAGAATGAACATGGAAGCGATCTTTGGCAAAGTCGCAGAAGCGGCACTGAGCCCAGCTGCAGCCCAGAGCAACTTCCAGCATAGCACAGCCCTCCTCCTGAGGCGGGCAATACACCACATCATGGCTATAAATGGACGCATATCGTTCTTGTCGTGTCATGGCTTTTCCTCCTGTGCAGCTTTCTGCCTTTATTTTAGCATACTGCAAACAAAAAATCGATGTGTTCTTTCCGAACACATCGATTTTCTTTTAATGGAATCGTTCTGTTTTATCCCAGAGGAGTTCAGCAAAGTCTGCATTGATTTCGCAGCTGCCGGAGCGATAGAGTTTCTGGAACGCAGTGTACCACTCGTCGATATCGATCGAAACCATTGTTACCGCATCTTCTTCCAACTGACGAAGGATCGTTGCCTGATGGTCATCAGCCAAGGTTTTACTGTAACCGCCACTGTAAACGATCGCCTCCTCAATAGCTGCCTGCTGCTTGGCTGTCAGCTGAGACAAGCTTTCCGGATTTGCAAAAATATCAATGATCTTATACCGGCCGCCATTGAGCAGCAACGTTTTCTCGCTCAGATCCGTTTTTGTATTGGTCAGATCCACTTCTCGAATATAAAGCCCCTCGTCTTCCAGTCGAGTCCAAGGGTCGCGCAGAGGCTCTCCCTGTGCCACAAAGCGTTGGATCAAATCGAATATGCTGTACTCAAGCAAATAGTTCTCCAGCTGTTCGTAATTGTTGGTCACCCAATGATACGCACCGTTGAAAGACAATCGCTGCAGTTCCATACCGAAATCCTCCGGCAAAGAATGATTCAAAGCGGCCAATACATCGGCATTGTTTCCGCCGCCGATGATACATTCTCCATCCCGGAAGAAGAACGGATAATCCAGCATGGCAAACATGGCAGCTTCACCGCGAATTTGCGGGATCTCCCGGCTCACCTGCTCCTCTTCGCTCACTTCTTCCTTCACATACACTTCCGGATAGGTCAGATCTCCCAGGCTCTCTGCATCCTGTAAAGCGCGGCGATTTTCGCAGACTGCCAAATCCGCACTGCCTTCTCTCAGAACTTCCCAAATATTCTTTGCTTCCACGATTTCGATGGACAGGCTGTTATCCGCAAAGTCCATGGCACGGCGGGATAATTCTCTGGCTACCTCTCGGAACATTTCTGTGCTCTCCGACGGAATCGCCAAGGTCAATTCCTGTACTTCGGTCTGTTCTTTCACCACAGTTTCCGGTAAAGACCAACCCTGACAGCCGCAGAGAGACAAGGCCAGAACCAAACTGATGATCGCTTTTTTCTTCATGCGGCTCCTTTCCCGATGGCGTTATTCCTCGTCATCGTCGTCACTTTTCTTTTTCTTGGCTTTCTTTTTGCTTGTTTTTTCTTCAGTATCCTCTGTGGATTTCTCTGAAGAGTCCTCCGTTGTTTCTTCTGTGTCTTCCTCTGGTACCTCTTCCACCACAGGCGGCACAAAGACCTGATACTTGATCCGATCGATCTCATTGATGCGGATATCCGTATTGGCAGCAAAAATATTGTTGATAAAGAGCAGATCGGTCACACCATTCTGCTGAATAAAGTCGATCAGCCCCAACTGGAAGTAGCGCTGATCCACAATAAAGACCTCATCATAATGAGAAACCATGAACGGAGAAAACGCATTGCCGAACGATTCTTTCACTACAACGATTTTTCTTCCGGTATTTGCTTTGGTTTTGATGTGAGTCAGAGGCAGGTCTCCGTGGAGAAATACGCTGTACGTATTTCCGCCTCCGGTGGCATAATCCGCAAAGATCGTAGATGCATATGGAGTATAAGGCTGATTTTTAATATAACGGTAGGTCTCCGTTTCCATCGGAGGTACAAAGTACTCCACATAGTCCGGATTGTCACGCAGAACAGCGTCCTGCGTCTGACCGTAAAGAGTACCCACAAAGTTCTCGATCACGTGCCGTTCCATGCTCTCCAGAGGAACAGGCTCAAAGCCCGCTTCCTCACAGAAAGCCTCATAAGCCGCGTAGGCGCCGCGCACTGTCCAGTGATGATCTGTTCGGAAATAGATGTACTCGCCCTTTTCCTTTGCTTCCATCATACTGCTGTACGCATCGACCGTCTTAATATTCGGATCCATCTGCGCGTAGATGTAATCGATATTCTCTTTCTCATCGGCAGTGATGCCTTTATCCTTGTACTTCTGCGGCAAATAAAACTCAATGGAAGACGGAACGACCAGATTATAGATCTGCACATTGTCCCCAAGAGCCTCCTGGTACTTCTTCAAAGCTGCCGCATAGCGGTCGCAGGCACACTTGTTGCCGCCAAACATCGGCAGCGCCATATCCTTATAAATGAACACCGAACCACGCTGCTCGCCTTCGACCTCATCAGTTTCTGCGACCGGAGGAGCTTCCTCCTTCGTTTCTTCCTTCACTTCTTCGTTGGGAGTAGCCGCCGGAGTTTCCTCACTTGGTCTTTCCGGCTGTGGGGCGGTTTCCGTTGGCTTTTCGAGGACAACTTCCTCTTTGGGCGGCTCCGGCTGTACCGTTGTAGTCGGAGCTGTGGATTCGTGGATTTTTACATCGTCGATACGCAATCCTCGTGCCTCTTCCACACCGGCTGCCAGCTCCACAAATTTTTCACGAGCCGGGAAAGTATCTGCAAAAAACAGATCCAGCTTTTCCGTATATTCACCGGAGAATAAACTCTCCAGTGAAAACTCCGGAAATTGTTCCAGCTCCCGCTTCTCATATTCGGAAACGTTCGGCTTCGGCAGAAAAACAGCCGCTAAACCCATGATGGCGATGACTACCAGAAAAACACCCACATTGATACAGTGGGATGCCTGTAAGGCGCTTAATTCATATTTCTTTTTACTCATCTCAGCGCCTCCTTAGAATCGGAAATACAAGAATGGATTGTAGCTCTGTCCCACCAGCATTGCAGTGCAGAGGAACAGGATCCCTGCATTCATCACGGCCGCACAGCTGTGGCAGAGAGCCTGCTTATCGTCAGGCAGAGCATTGACTCTTTCCTTGATCCACTGGGTAATTGGAACACAGAAGACTACCGCTGCGATCAGCCAGAACATATTATTCTGCAGAGTGATGGTCAGCTGCAAGTCACCCAGAGCCGCACCGCTGAAGCCAAACATGACAGACAGCAGATAGCCCAGACGTTCCATATCGGTGACATAGAAGATTGCCCAACCTACCACTGCTGCCAGCAGCGCATAGGCATGTGCAAATACAGCGGGTATTTTCTTCAGCCATTTCAACAAAAACAGCTTCTCAATCATCAAAAGAACGCCATAATATACGCCCCAGAGGATGAAATTCCAGCTTGCACCATGCCAGAGGCCGGTCAGGAACCAAACAACAGCAATATTCAGCCACTGATGTTTTCGGTTGCCTCCCAGAGGAATATACACATAGTCACGGAAGAAACTGCCCAGAGTCATATGCCAGCGGCGCCAGAATTCAGTAACACTCTTTGAAATATACGGATAGTTAAAGTTGGTCGGATAATGGAAACCAAAAATACGTCCCAGACCAATGGCCATATCGGAGTAGCCGGAGAAGTCGTAGTACAGCTGAATGGAAAACATCAGCACACCGAACCATGCGCCGGCTACAGAAAGCTTTGTCAGATCGCCGTCCAGATATCTGCTGACCATCTGACCGGCAACATTGGCGACCATTACTTTCTTTGCCAGACCAATGCAGAATTTGGTGATGCCCTCGCTGAAATCCTTTGCTGTCGTCTGACGGTCTTCGATCTCTCGCGCTACATCGCTGTATCGAACGATTGGTCCTGCCACCAACTGATGGTAGCTGGACACGTACATCAGGAATTTACTGAAGTTCTTCTGTGCCGCTACTTCTCCTCGGTACACATCGATGGTGTAGGAAATCGTCTGGAAGGTATAGAACGAGATACCGATCGGCAAGCCAAAGCTGGGGACTCCAAAGCCCGTTCCCAACAAGGCATTGATATTTTCCACGATAAATCCGCTGTACTTGAAAGTAGCCAGCAGACCCAGATTCAAAATCAGCGACGAAGCCACCGCAGCCTTTGCCTGCCACTGACCCCGATGCCCCTCAATAATTCTACCATGGCAGTAATCGATGATGGCAGAAAACAACAGCAGTGTGATCCACACAGGCTCCCCCCACGCGTAGAAGAACAGGGAAAACGCGATCAATACCGCATTTCTCCAAGCTTTATTTTTTGTCACAAAATAAAGCAGCAGATTCATCGGCAAAAATATGTAGAGAAAAATCAAATTAGCAAAAACCATAACAATACTCTCTCCTTACAGGGAGTTTCAAAACTCCATACCTTTGTATTATATCACAAAGCATCACAGAAAACAGACGGTTACAATAATTTTACCTTTCCTCTTTTCGGAATATCT
>JAFSIC010000047.1 GCA_017439985.1 Oscillospiraceae bacterium | reverse complement strand
GCACTTCTTTGCCCGTAGCAGCCGGAGCATCTGCATCCCGCTTTTTCCAAAGGTAAACGCTGAGTCCTCCATAGAACAGCAGCAGAACAGCACCGACCAATATCTCACTGCCTCCGCGATAAATCATATGCAAGGCAGGAAAGACGCCAAAGATGCCGCCCCAAAGGATGCCCTTATGGAGCAGAACTGCGGCAATCAGAAAACAGGCCAACCATATCAAAATCATACCCATCGCCATGCTCACTCCGGTCAGTCCGGAGAAAAGGTAAAATGCCAAAAAGAACACAGCCGGGATATATCCTAAGTATTTTTTCATTTGTTACGCCTCCTCTGTGGGCAGTCACAGAATAGCATCAAAGCTGATATTTGCGACCTCATTTCTAAGCAGCTTGTCTCCAAACCGGGCATCCTCGTACAATGCGTACCATCCGGGGAAAAGCTGAATTTCCTTACTTTCCTCACAGTACAGCGACCACTCGCCATCCTTGTGACCGACGAAATAGTGCAGGCCATCGTGGGACAGTTCCATCTCGCGGCCTGTCTCCAGCGAGAGGAGCATCAGCCCATCATTATAGCGACGCTGCCACTCGTTCCAAAAAGCGGTGTATCCATTCCGCTTAAACTCATCCTCTGGAATTTCCTTTGGTGTGCAGGCATCATAGAACTGCTTTATGCTTTTTGCAAAGTCCAGCACCTCGTACTGATAGTCCCGTAGAGAAACCGACTCTTCCTGCCCGGAGGGTAGGATAAACCGGACGTAATTTCCCTCATGGATCGTAGACCAGTCCGTCCCGGTATCGCATCCGCTGATGAACACCTCAGTCAGTTCCTTGTTGGCAATGAGAAAGTGACCACAGCAGGGGATCATCTGGATATCATTGTAGGCCATGACCTTATCCTCTGTCAGCGTTTTCAGCAGATACAGAGCGGTTGCGCTGACGGTGCCGGTATCTTCAAGAACGGTATTACCGAACCGCACCGTAACATGACCATGCAGACAGAGATCCTTCGGGTCATCCGCCGCGCCGCCGATCCACTCAAACCTGTCAGCTTTGATTTTGAAAATACCCATGTAAATACCCCCACCCCTCAGAGAACAGGCACCAAATCAAATTTTGCCCTTGCGAATGATCTCGTCCAGAGCAAATGCTGCCATACATCCGGCAGTATAACATACAAGATCCATCCACGAAAAGGTTCTTCCCAGCACAATGGACAGAAAACAGTTATCGGCAAGGCCCAAAAGCGCCACAATATCAAAGTATTGGCCGATCTCCACGCAGGCAGCGAAGATAAAAACAAATACCGGGAGAAGGCGCACTTTATCAGGCAAGGCCGCGCGGCACATACAGCACAGCAAAAGGGTGACCAGCATATCTCCAACGTATGGCCGCACAAAGGCGTCGTGAACGAATACCGCAATTCCAATCTCAATTGCCAGAAGCCCGCAGAATATAACTGCATAAATGACCCTTATTTTTTTCAATTCGGCCTCACTACCTCTCCCGCGCATTACTAACCGTCCTCATGATAGACACGCCTCATTTTGACGCCTTGCAGCTATGGCGACGGACAACGAAAAATACCCATCCACAGAAAACAACCAAAAGCACAAGCACGGCTCATAAATCCTGTGCTGTTAGAAACCACCTCGATCATATCATCCGTCATTTCATTCGCCTCCTGTTCTGCGCCTCTCCCTTAGCAATTTCCCAAACTTAAATACAGAGTAAGAGCAGCGGCAACTGACCGCTGCCGCTGCTCGCAACTGCAGCTTGATCGTACTACAGATTTCCAATCAGTTCATGTAGATCGTGTAAACGATAAAAATGCTCACTGCTTATGCTTCTTTCTCGAAAATCAGATCCAACTCCTGAATATGGCCTGTTCCGCGCTGCTTAGTCGGCACATAGCCAACATAGCGCCACCCGGCTTCTGCTCTGCGATTTATGATCGACCGATAATCTCCGATGCCATATATGTTGCCGGAGCCAAAGCCCCATCCGCCGAAGTCACAGCTTACCGTTTCATACTCGTATTTATACATTGCTTTTAATCCTCCAGAATCACATTCTGTAAAATCCACGATCAGTTATTGGCATTATTGGCAGCGTTGGCAGCAGCGATTGCAGCGCACATAGCAGTCTGCTGGGCAATAATCAGCGAGATCGTGCTGCTGACAGCTGCCGCCTGCATAGAGGTGTTCCGATCCAAATGATCGCTGGTCACAATTAAGCCGGCGTGCATCAGCCGCTGCCGCTTGGTCATACCCAGAACGCCATATCCTCTTTGTCCAGCCAGATACTCTGCCACCTGAGCGATATCATCTGCAATCGCATCCAAATCTGCCGGAAGCATTGCAAGAACGCCCAATGTGGCAAGCTCATAGCCGGTACCGTATTTATAACCTTGGCCTTTCAGCTTATAAAAGAGTTCCATGGCACAGTCACATTTCATCTCGGCTTCACCTTCGCAAAGCGCGAGAACATGACTTAGAGATT
>JAFSIC010000046.1 GCA_017439985.1 Oscillospiraceae bacterium | reverse complement strand
TTTCAGCAGCTTGGACACTTCGGACAGAGTTTTGCCCGGAACAATAAAGCTGCATTCCTGATCGGCAATGAACGGTTCTTTGCGCAGAGCCAGACGGTAACCATCCACAGAAACCAGAGTGATGTTCTCCTTCTTAATATCGAAGAGAGAACCGGTGTGCACCGGTTTGGAATCGGTGGTAGCAATCGCAAATAAAGTTTGGTCGATCATGGATTTGAGAACACCCTGCTTCAGAACCAAACTGGAATTTTCATCAACAGATGGCAGCTCAGGGTAATCGGAGGCAGGGATACCCAGAATAGTAAATTCGGACACACCGCCTTTGATGGTGCAGAGCTGTTTTTCATCAACAGTGATAGAGATGGTTTCGCTTGGGATCTTACGGATAATATCCAGCAACAGACGAGCAGTGATAACTGTTTCACCGGCTTCACGAACATCAGCTTCCATGGTGGTGATGATACCGATTTCCAGGTCATAACCGACCAGGGTGATCTGACCCTCGTTGGCTTTGATCAAAATACCTTCCAGAGCCGGGATCGGGGATTTACTGGATACGGCACGGGACACATTGGACACTGCGTCGACCAGCAATGCTTTCTGGCACACAATTTTCATTGAGGCACAGCTCCTTTCTGAAATTTCACAAGACTAAAACATAAAGACAGGACAGAAAGAACAATAAAATAAAAAATAGTAGTCATAGTAGAGGCCGTGGAAATGTTGACGGAATGAATCCGCAGGCGTAATCATGCGATTTTATGGAAATTTTCATTGTGAAGGAAATCCTGCAAATTTTATGGATTCCCAAACTGAAACTTTTTCCTCCACAGCTCTGTGGAAACAGACTCTGTTGAATGTGCAAATTCTGTCCAAAACTTCGGGGATAAAACATTCCACGAAAATCACCGAAAAATCAGAAGTGAAAATCGTGGAATGTGGAAAGTTGAGGTTTTCCACCAACCATCCCTTCACAGGAGGCGGTGGAGAAGGTTTTCACAAGGAAACGGACAGAGAAATTTAACAATTTATCCGCATAGCACCTATGTGTCTTGACGCGACACGCAACTATAATGAAGATGGGGCTTTATCGCGTTACAGCCGGCAGGTGCAACCTGCTAGTTGTCGCGGATGTTTTTGATGATATCCTCGATGGTTTCCTTGTACTTGGCGTCCTGAGCAATGTTCTTGGTCACCTGATTGATGGCATAGACAACGGTGGAATGATCTCGGCCGCCGAACTCTTCACCGATGGATGCCATGGACATCTGTGTGATGTCACGGATCACATACATAGCGATCTGGCGCGCATTGGAGATCTGGGAAGAACGTTTGCTGGAGCGAATGTCGGAGGAGGTGACACCGTAGGTGCGTCCTACCTCAGAAATGATGCGCTCAACGGTGACAGGAACCGGCTGGTTGTCGCTGAGAATGTCACGGATGGCATTTTCAGCAACTTTGATGGATGGAGCCTGTTTTGCCAGAGTTTTATAAGCATTGATTTTCTTCACAACGCCTTCCAGCTGGCGGATGTTGCTCTTGATGCGGTTAGCGATATACTCAGCCACATCGTTAGGAATATCCAGCCCCATCAGTTCTGCTTTGCGCTTGATGATAGCGATACGAGTCTCAATATCCGGTGGCTGAATATCAGCCAGCAAGCCCCATTCGAAGCGGGTGCGCAGACGTTCCTCCAGAGTTTTGATCTCTTTCGGAGGGCGGTCGGATACGAGAACGATCTGTTTCTTAGCGGCATGAAGAGTCTCGAATGTATGGAAGAATTCCTCCTGAGTCTGCTCTTTGCCGGCGATGAACTGAATATCGTCCATCAGAAGAACATCTGCAGGGCGGTATTTATCGCGGAATTCCACGGTGTTTTTATTGGCGATGGCGGTGATCAGCTCATTGGTAAAGTCTTCGCCTTTGACATAAACCACCTTGGTGTCCGGGCGGTTCTTCTTGATCTCGGACATGATGGCATAGAGCAGATGGGTTTTGCCCAGACCGGAGCCGCCGTAGATAAACAGCGGGTTGTAGCCTTTGCCCGGATTCTGTGCTACGGCAAGGCAGGCAGCGTGAGCAAATTTGTTGGATGTACCGATGATAAAGGTATCAAAGGTGTATTCGTAATCACCGTTTTTGCTGCCTTCGGAAGGCAGAGGCGGCATTGCAGGAGCGGAGCCGGTATTAAGGGAAGAAATGCTGCCGGCATCAGAGCTTTCTGCCGGAGAAGCAACTGCAGCAGGAGAAGAAGAACCGGTAACGATGACCTGAATATCAATATCAACGCCCAGTACTTCCTTGAATGCGATACGCATATTCTCCATGTAGCGTTTCTCCAGGAAATCCTTCTTCAGAGGGGTACTGGTAGAGAGCACAGCCAGTGTGCTGTCAAAGGAAACCAGTTCCACATCTTTGATCCAGAGATCATACGCCATCGGAGACAGATTGCCGTTCTTTTTGATGGTATCTTTTACATATTGAAAGAGTTCCGCAAGGTCCATGATCTGACCTCCTTGTTTCACAGTTTTCTACATGGTATCGACGGAGCTTTCGGGATGGATTCAACGATGGGGATGGTCTTGTGAAAACATCGGGAAAACCCTTCGGAAACCGGGTGGAAAAAGTTTTTTCCACAGTCTTTATAACAATTATTTTAACATACCCATATAGGCGATTTCAAGGGCTTTCCACAGAGAACGCGTCGAAATTTGCAAGGTGCCCTTGCTGCCTATATGCGGCTAAGACACCTTGTGATGGAAACAAAGTTAGTTTTAAGCCGCTGTTGCACCCAGTGGCGGTACACTTTTCGATTATAGGAAAGGAGTTGGGAATCGGAATCTATTAGTCGCTTAGGATACCTTATGATATAAATAAAGTCAGCTGCAAGTCGCTGTTATCCTCAATAACTATAAGTTTTGCTCTTATGAAAGATAAGGACATGAGGGAAATTTCTCGTAAAACGCAAAAAAGCCGCCGTCTCCTTGCGGAGACGACGGCTCTGTGGTTCTATTTTTGATTTCTCAGCGCATAGATTTTCAGGATAGCGAGCTGTGTTTTGGCATCAGGGATCTCGTCGCGCAGCACCATTTCCAGTGCCGTCCGGAAGGGGATCTTCTCCACATCCAGAAACTCATCTTCATCCAGATGCTGATGGGTCGGGTGCAGATCCTCAGCCAGATAGATATGAATGACTTCGCTGCAATATCCCACCGTTGGATACATGACAGTGAGCAGACGGAAGCTGTCCGCCTGATAACCGGTCTCCTCCTCCAGCTCACGAATGCCGCAAAGAGCAGGATCCTCATCCTTTTCTCGCTTACCGGCAGGCAGTTCCAGCACCTCTTCTCCCAGCGCATAGCGGAACTGGCGGACAAAGAGCAGATTATCATCCTGATCCAAAGCGGCAACACAAACGCCGCCATTATGATGAACGATCTCGCGAACAGCCTGTTTCTCATTTTCCAAAAGCACCTGATCTTCTGTTACGCGGAATACATGGCCGCGGTAGATCTCGGTGGAACTGATCTTGCTTTCGTGATGCATCATCGAACCTTCTTTCCTAAAAAGAAACGCCGCCAGGAAGACACGGTCCTGACGGCGAATAAAATTATCCGGATAATTTTATTTCTTTACCACACTATTTTGCCAGTTTGCAGATGGTGGATTTTCTTCTAGCTGCAGCGTTTTTATGAAGGATACCTTTAGAGCAAGCCTGATCGATCTCTTTCATAGCCAGTCTAACCATCTCTTCTTTGTTATCAGCACCAGCTTCGATAGCAGCGTTGGTCTGTTTCAGAACGGTTTTCAGGTGAGTTTTAGCAGCTTTGTTCTGAGCGGTTTTTTTAGCTGCAACGAGAACTCTTTTCTTTGCAGATTTGATGTTTGCCATGGGGTCGCACCTCCTTTTCCTGTTTGACATTACAAGTTATCTTAGCATTTTTTTATGGAAATTGCAACACCTTTTTTCTGTTTTTTTGATTTTTTCCCGTACTGAGGCACATTTCTGACGAAATCGCCCAAGAGAAAATCCGGCTTGTGAAAAAATTTTGTGGATGTCTACTGTGCTTTTCCGTCATTTTTGATGAAAGAAAGGAAAAAAATTATTTTTTTCGCTGAAGAATCTTGCAAATTTCAGGAGTCAGTGCTACGATAGAGCTATTATTTTAACTTATTAGCATATTAAATTGATAAAATAGAATCCAATCAAATCATAGAAAGGATGATTCGGATGAAGGATTATAAGGAGCCGAGCAACATCACAGATTTGTTTGGCAGTCAGGTCTTTAACGATACGGTTATGCGCCGGCGCTTGCCCGAGGCAGTATACCAAAGTTTGATCAAGGGGCAGACCTTAGACCCTAACATTGCCGACATCGTAGCGAACGCAATGAAAAATTGGGCCATTGAGCAGGGTGCCACTCATTATGCTCATTGGTTTCAGCCGATGAACAACTCCACAGCAGGCAAACACGATGCCTTTCTTTCCTCGTCCGGTGTGGGAAAAGTAACGATGGAATTTTCCAGCAAAGCGTTGGTCAAAGGCGAGACAGATTCCTCCTCCTTCCCGTCGGGCGGTTTGCGCTCTACCTTTGAGGCTCGCGGCTATACCGCATGGGATCCGACTTCTCCTGCTTTTGCGCGTGACGGAACGCTCTATATCCCTACTGCTTTCTGCTCCTATACCGGAGAGGCTATGGACACGAAAACTCCTCTCCTGCGCTCCATGCAGGCTCTGTCACAGCAGGCTGTGCGTTTCCTTCATGCCTTGGGCATGACTGATGTGGAGAGAGTTTCCCCCACTGTCGGAGCGGAACAGGAATATTTTCTTGTGGACCGAGAGCTGTACGAAAAACGCCTGGACTTGAAGATTTGCGGCCGCACTCTTCTGGGTGCCAAACCTTCCAAAGGCCAGGATTTGGAGGACCATTACTGCGGACGCATTCGTCTGCGTGTAGCGGAATTTATGCGTGATTTGGATCTGCGTCTGTGGAAGCTTGGCATCGTCAGCAAAACCAAACACAATGAAGCAGCACCGTCCCAGCATGAATTGGCAGTAGAGTATTCCACCGCCAACATTGCCTGCGACAACAATCAATTAGTTATGGAGACCATGCGTACGGTGGCGAAGGAACACGGCTTTGCCTGTTTGCTTCATGAGAAACCGTTTGCTCATGTCAACGGCAGCGGTAAGCACAACAATTATTCTCTGATAACGAACAGCGGAAAAAATCTGCTGGATCCGGGTAAAAATCCGGAGGAGAATCCGCTGTTTCTGTTGATTCTCTGTGCGTTTATCCGCGGAGTAGATTTATATGGCGATTTATTGCGTATGTCCGCCACTTGTCCGGGCAACGATTTCCGTCTCGGCGAAGGCGAAGCACCGCCTTCGGTCATCTCTATCTTCCTTGGCGGCAACCTGTGTAATATCCTCGGAAACATCGCGCGAGGTACCCTCGGTGCTCACAATCCGGAAAAACAATATATGGATGTCGGTGTGGAAGCGATTCCTCAATTCCAAATGGATGAATCCGATAGGAACAGAACCTCTCCGTTCGCATTTACCGGAAATAAATTTGAGTTCCGTATGGTAGGTTCTTCTCAGTCCTTGGCCTATGCCAATGTGGTTCTGAATACCATGCTGGCAGATTCTTTTGCTGTTTTTGCAGAGCGTTTGGAGCGGGCAGCTGATATGGAAGAAGAAACACAGTCCATCATTGCCGACACAATGAAGCAGCATAAGCGCATCCTGTTCAACGGAAACAACTACCATCAGGCTTGGATCGAGGAGGCACAGCACCGCGGTCTGCCTATCATCCGCAATGCAGTGGATGCTTACCGTACGTTTATTGAGCCGAAAAATATTGAGCTTTTCGAGAAATATCATGTTTTCTCCGAAAAAGAATGTTATGCCCGCTATGAAGTTCTGGCGGAGAATTACAGTAAAGTTCGACGTATCGAAGCTTCCACTATGCTGGAGATGGTCAAACGTCAGATCCTGCCCTCCTGTATTGAGTATGCAGGCCGTGCAGCAGGAAGCTATAACAAGATCAAGGATGCCGGCATCTCAGCCCAAGCCATTGAAGGTCACGTTCAGGCAGTAACGGCAGGGATCGAAGAGCTTATTGAGTCCTTGGAAAAACTGGATGAGCTGAATGCTCAGAGCGACAGAATGAGCAGCAGCGAGGAACAGGCCCTCTTTGCCAGCCGACAGCTGCGACAGGCTATGGATGAGCTGAGGATAAAGTGTGACACTCTGGAAAGCATTGTCGATGAGCGTGATTGGCCTATGCCGACTTACACCGACCTGCTGCACAGACAATAAGAAACAAAAAAGGCACCCTTTCGGGTGCCTTTTCGTTTGTTCAGTTGATCTGAAGCAGAAGTAGGATTACAGACCCATTTCAGCTTTCACTTCAGCGAAGCATTTGATTGCGAAGTCCAGATCTTCTTTGGAGTGACCAGCGGAGATCTGAGTACGGATTCTTGCTTTGCCCTGTGGAACTACTGGGTAGGAGAATGCAACAACGTAAACGCCTTTTTCCAGCATTCTCTGAGCGAATTCACCGGTAACTTTTGCATCGTACAGCATTACTGGAACGATAGCGGAGTCGCCTTCCAGAACGTCGAAGCCCAGTTTGCTGATGCCATTGCGGAAGTATTCAACGTTTTCATGAACTTTGTCTCTCAGTTCGGTAGAAGCGGAGAGCAGTTCGAATACTTTCAGGGAAGCAGCGCAGATAGCTGGAGCCAGAGCGTTGGAGAACAGGTAGGTACGGGAACGCTGACGCAGGAGGTCGATGATCTCTTTGCGGCCGGAGGTGTAACCACCGGATGCGCCGCCGCAAGCTTTACCCAGAGTAGAGGTGATGATGTCAACTCTGCCCTGTACGCCGCAGTATTCAGCAGTACCACGACCGGTTTTGCCGATGAAGCCGGTAGAATGGCTGTCGTCAACCATTACCAGAGCGCCGTATTCGTCAGCCAGGTCGCAGATGCTCTTCAGGTCAGCAATGTAGCCGTCCATGGAGAATACACCGTCGGTAGCGATCAGTTTGATGCGAGCGTCTTTTGCTTCTTCCAGTTTAGCGCGCAGGTCTTCCATGTTGTTGTTTTTGTAACGGAAGCGTTTTGCTTTGCACAGACGGATACCGTCGATGATGGAAGCATGGTTCAGTTCGTCAGAGATGATAGCATCGTCTGGACCGAGCAGGGTCTCGAAGAGACCGCCGTTAGCATCGAAGCAGGAAGAGTACAGAATGGTGTCATCAGTGCCCAGGAACTCGGAGATTTTAGCTTCCAGTTCTTTATGGATTTCCTGAGTACCGCAGATGAAACGTACGGAGGACAGACCGAAGCCCCATTTGTCGTAGGAAGCTTTTGCAGCTTCGATCAGACGTGGGTCGTTGGAGAGGCCCAGGTAGTTGTTAGCGCACATGTTCAGAACACCGTTGGTTTTGGTGGTGTCGATGCGAGCTTTCTGCTGGGTGGTGATGATGCGTTCGTCTTTGAAGGTACCAGCAGCTTTGATGCCTTCTACTTCAGATACGTAAAAGCTAAGTGCTTCTTTAGCGTTCATTGGAAATTACCCCTTTCAAATTCATAAGCGGTTTCAATTATCCTTGACCGGCGCAGTTGCCCGCGCCGGACGAATACAAATTAGAAACGATTATTTTTTGGTAGTCCAGTCGAGAACTACTTTACCGGATTTACCGGAGATCATTGCTTCGAAACCTTTTTCGAATTCAGTGTAGTGGTATCTGTGGGTGATAACTGGAGACATATCCAGACCGCCCTGTACCATGTTCTTCATCTGGTACCAGGTCTGGTACATCTTTCTGCCGTAGATACCCTGAATGGTCAGACCGGACATGATCACTTTGTTCCAGTCGGTTTCAATGCCTTTGCCGAAGAGACCCAGCAGAGAGATTTTACCGCCCCAGATCATGTTATCCAGCATCTGGTTGAAAGCGGAAGGTGCGCCGGACATTTCCAGACCAACGTCGAAGCCTTCAGTGATGTTCAGTTCAGCCATAACAGCTTTCAGATCTTCTTTTGCTACGTTAACAGCTCTGGTAGCGCCCATTTTAACAGCCAGGTCCAGTCTGTATTCGTTTACGTCGGTGATAACAACAGTTCTTGCACCAGCGTATTTAGCAATAGCAGCAGCCATGATACCGATTGGGCCTGCACCGGTAACCAGTACGTTTTTACCTACCAGATCCCACATGAGAGCGGTATGGGTAGCGTTACCGAAAGCGTCGAAGAAAGAAACTACTTCTTCATCCAGGTCGTCTTCAATCGGAATAACATTGGTTGCAGGAATGCAGAGGTATTCAGCGAAAGCACCGTCGCGGTTTACACCAACGCCGCGGGTACCTTTGCACCAGTGGCTGTTGCCGGTACGGCAGTTGTAGCACTGACCGCAAACCAGATGGCCTTCACCGGAAACGCGCTGACCAACGGTCAGGCCTTTTACGCCTTCGCCCAGTTCAGCGATTTCGCCGATGTATTCGTGACCGATTACAACTGGTGGTTTGATGTTAGCTTCAGCCCAGCCGTTCCATTCGTAGATATGTACGTCAGTGCCGCAGATAGCGGTTTTGCGAATTTTGATCAGTACTTCACCTGGACCTGGAGTTGGAACAGGAACCTGAGTCAGAACAAGACCTTTACCTTTTTCTGGTTTTACCAGAGCATCCATCATTTTTGCCATGGGACATGCATCTCCTTTATAAAAAATTGTTTTGCAAGTTATACTTGTCCGTTAGGGTCCATACGACCCTAAGATAATTGTATCATTATCCATTTCAAAGTCAATCATTTTCCGCCTCTGAAAGAAAAATATTTGCCCTTTTTATGGATTTTTGTATCTTTCAACTAAAATCACTGCAGACGATTGGAGATTTTTGCAGTAAGCTGTTGAGAGAGTGTCCGCCACAGATGGAATTATTAAGCTATTTCCGAGAAAAGTCCGCAGAGGACGGAATTTTGTTCCAATTACTCTACGCGCAGACGTTTTTCCAGCTCCAGATCCGGGGTCACATAGGCGGTATTATAGACATGATAAATGACCATACCCGGTTTGCCACCCTTTGGTTTTTTGATATGTTTGATCTGTGTGTAGTCCACAGGCACCTGAGAGGATTCCACAGCACGGCTGTTGGTGGCAGCAAGGATGGCTGCCTGTGTCAGAGTACTGTCAGGAATCTCCTGCCCTTCACTGATAACAATGCAGTGAGAGCCCGGAATATTCTTGGTGTGGAACCACATATCGCGGCCTTTACTTTCCTTGAGAGTCAGCTGATCATTCTGAATGTTGTTGCGCCCAACCAGAATAGTGAAACCGTCGTCGGAAACATATTTCTTCGGATTCAGCTTCTGTGGTTTCATACCCTTGCGGTTCTGAGCGCGGAGATAGCCCTGAGATTCCAGCTCGGAGCGGATGCCTGCCAGCTCGTCAATGGTAGCCGCACGGGTCAGCGCGTCGAAAACGGAATCAATATAGAGATATTCCTGTTCGCCCTGTTCGATGAGCTCCAACAATTTCTTCTCGGCAGTGTCTGCTTTGCGATACTCTGCGTAGTATTTCTGCGCGTTTTGACTTGGAGTTTTGCGAACATCCAGCGGAATGGTCACCATTGGCATACTTTCCTCGTAGAAGTTCTGCAGAGTAGCCTCTTTGTCGCCCTTCTGAATGCTCCACAGGTTGGCACTGAGAATATCGCCGTACATTTTCCACTGCTCACGCTGAGCGCTCTCCTCCAATTCCTGCTTCTGCAGGTTGACCTTTCTTGCAATACGGTCGGAGGTATTGGCGAGGAATTTCAGCAGGTCGGCGCTGCGGTGCTTCATACGCTGAACATGGTCGCGCTGTGTGTAGAACTGATCCAGCAGCTGGCTGTAAGTCTCGTACTGACGGGTAACCATGGATGGTCCGTACTGATGAATATCAAGGAAGGAGAAATCCTGCGGTTTGCCTTTTGCATCGATGATAGCGGTTGGGGTGCCGCTGTGGTTCACCACCATGTCTTTCACCCGGCCTAAATAGAAGCGCAGGCGGTCAATATGGTCGCTGCTCATAGCGGAGACCACGTTGTCATCACCAAAGAAGACATAGTTGGCGATTTCACGGCAGACCAGCGGAGAGACACCTTGTACGGCGTTCAAAATCGCCTTGGACAGAGGGACATCTTTGCCGTGAAGAATAGCATCCACCATAGTTTCTGCAGAGGTTTCGGTCAGCAGAAGTTTGTCCTGCGCCGGCGGCAGAACATAGCGCATACCCGGCAGAACCGGACGCACAGAGGACATGGTATCATCGACGCGCTTCATGGAGTCGATGATGCGGCCGTCCTGATCCACCACGATAAAGTTACTGTGGCGGCCCATGATTTCGATGATGCCGCTGATTTGAACGATATCACCCATTTCATTGCGGGTCTCAAAGATAATTTTCAGAATTCGGTCCAGACCCACCTGTTCCAGACCGATGATGCGGGCGCCGATAAGATGTTTGCGCATCAGCATACAGAACATCGGCGGAGTCTTTGGATTTTCAAAGGAAGTGGTGGTCAAGTGGATGCGGGGGCTGTCTGCACCCGCGGAGATGTAAAGTTTGCAGTTTCCGTTGCGGGAACGGAGAATGAGGATCAGTTCCTCGCGGGAAATCTGGTGGACTTTATCCACCTTCGCGTCCAGGATCTGTTCCTCCAGTTCATGCTTCAGCTGTTTGAGAAAAGAACCGTCCAAAGCCATAGGAGTCACCTCGTTTTCTATATAATAAAGGATTATTTTCGTATCATGCGGTAGAAAGTACCGATACCGGAGTAAGTACGCTGCTCAAAAGGCTCGCCGTCTACAATGAAACCGCATTTTTCGTAGCAGCGAATGGCACGTTTGTTCCAGGTGCGTACTTCCAGATAGAGAGGCTTGCCGGGGTACAGCTCCTCGGAGATGCGGCAGCACAGCTCCACGATAGCGGTACCGTAGCCCTTACTGCAGTGATCGGGATGAACGCCGATGCCCAGAAAGACCTCCTGTTCCTGCTCCATCAGATTGGTGAAACCAACCAGTAGGTCACCGTCATAAAAGGCGCGATAATTTGTACGACGGAGCGGGTTGCAGAACATAGCCTTTTTCTCGTTCAATTCATCAAAAGGCGGCTGATTATAGCAGGCGTAAATATCAGGATATTTCCAGCCGCAGACCTGTTTCCCCTCTTCGTCTGTAATAGTATGATAAGTTAAATTCATCAATGTCCTCCTTACAGGCAGTTTACAACGCCTTTGTGGTGGACGGAGAACGGAATCTCAGGGAACTGTTTCATCAATCGCTCGCAAACGGAATCCAGCACCACATCTTCCGTGTGGAAATGTCCGGCCTCGATAAGAGTCAGACCACGGTGAGCCGCTTCAATGAAGATATGATGGGCCACTTCACCGGTGACAAGAGCCTCCGCGCCGCAGGCGATGGCGCTTTCCAGCTCGGAATCTCCGGCACCGCCGCAAACAGCAACGGTTTTGATGGCTTTACCACCGTCAGTGTAACGGACGGCCACACCGCCAAGAGCTTCTTTTACATTCTGAGCCAGCTCAGCGGCTGTGCAGGATTCAAACAAAGTGCCCACACGGCCAAGGGAGTGTTCATCATCGGTGGCGGTGAGACCGCGCAGCTCCGCCAGACCAATGTGCTGTGCGAGACAGTCATTGACGCCGCCCTCTGCGATATCCAGATTGGTGTGTGCGCTGATGACGTGCATATCGTTTCGGATCACCTGATACACCACGGAGTCCGCGCGGACATGTTTGATGCCGTGGAAAATTACCGGATGATGGGTGATGATGAGATTGGCATTATTCTGCTTGGCGCTCTCGATAACCTCGTCGGTACAGTCCAAAGCGAGAACCACGCCGCGGACTTCTGCACTGGGGTCACCGATCAGCAGACCGGTGTTATCAAAATCCATGGTCAGGCGGAATGGTGCAATGGCATCCATCGCCTGAAGAATATCGTTTACTGTCATAGTTTCCCTCGTTTCTATTGAGCGGCCGCCAAAATGCGGCGGGATAATTCGTCTAATTGTAAATACTCCCCTTGTTTATCCGGAGAGTTTTTCATATTTGCCGCAATTTCTGCCAAAGTAGCGGCGGTACGGCGCAATTTTTCCTGTTTCAGCTCATTGCTGTTTTCTGTCAGCAGGCCGAAGTATGCAAAGAAGTCATCTACGTCCTGTTCCTGGCCGCAGTAGGAAACCACCATCACAGTATAAAGAAAGCGACCTGCATGGACGCATTCTTCTTGTTCAATGCGATAACCCAAGCGGTACAGAGCTCGCCGCAGAATATGCTCCTTGCTCTGTGGCTGAAGAATAATACGCACAGATGGGTCTTTCAGGAAGGGAGCTTCCTCCACAATATGAGCCAGAACTTCCCCGCCGATTCCTGCTATGATGACATCGGTGATACCATTTCCCTCCATACCGACCAAACCATCTGTCAGTACAGCCTCTACCTTGTCGCTGAGGCCTTTTCGTGCCAACAGTTGTCTTGCCTTATCTAACGGCTGAGGGCGAATATCGCAGGCATAGCCGCGAGCGGCATTGCACTGCTGCATCAAATAGACGGACAGTCTTCCGTGGTCACAGCCCACGTCTGCAAAAACGGCATTGGGACGCACAAAAGATGCCGCCAGTTTCAGGCGTTCATCCAGATCCAGTTCTCTGGGCATAAAATCCCCTCCTTACTTATCTAATGTACATTGTAAAAGAAAAAGACCGGGCGGTCAATCCGCCCGGCGAGTTTTATGCTTCTTCTGCCGTTTCAAAATTTTTATCAAAGGAGGCGAACTCGTAGCCCTGCGCCCGCAGTTCATCAATGACATCACCTAAAATTTCTGCATTGGTCGCAGAAACGGAGTGCATCAGAATGATGGCGCCGGGGTGTGCCTTGGAAACGACGGTGTTCAGTGCTTCGGCAGGGTCCGGCTGATTATCCACTTCCCAGTCGCGGTAAGCGAAGCTCCAGAATACACTGCGGTAACCCATGTCCTGCATCAATTTCAGGGTCTGCTCACTGAACTCACCTGCCGGGAAACGGAACAGGCTCATTTCATAGTCGAACTGATCTTTCACGCTGTTGTGGATTTCCTCTACCTCGGCTTTGCACTGTTCCAGAGGTGTGTCAGGGAAGGATGGATGATTCTGGCTGTGATTGCCCAGAATGTGTCCTTCGTCGATCATACGCTGGATCAGCTCCGGCTGGGTGTTCACATAGTGACCCGTCAGGAAGAATACAGCAGGAACTTCCTTTTCTTTCAGTGTATCAAGAATAGGAGCGGTATAACCATTTTCGTAGCCCTGGTCGAAGGTCAGATAAATCTTCTTGCTGTTCTGACCGATGAAATCAGCGTCATATTTTCCGTACTTGTCCTGATAAGCCAAGGCACCCTGGGAGCGATTCAGATCATCAACGGGGCCGCCGGGTCCCCAGCCCAGTTTTTCTCCGGAAAGGCTGCTGTAAGCGGAGAACTCCGTAACAGCGGCGGGATTGGCGGGTTCAAAGGGATGTTCCAGCACCTGCTCCACTTCCTCAGGCTGTTCTTCGGGAGCAGAAGGTTCCGTAGTTGGAGCTTCCGGCTCAGTAACTGCCTCCGGGATGGGAGCTATAGGAGGGTTCTCCTGTGGCTGTTCCTCAACGGCAGGAGGCGTATCGGTTGCGGGTTCCATACTGCGTGCAGCGCAGCCGCAAAGAGAGCTGCAGAGCAGCGCGGATAAAAACAAAGCAATGATTCGTTTCATCATATTCACCATCTTTCTTGCTTATCATGTCCCGTTTTATCAAAAATAAACGGGATGCTCCTTCTTCTTACTGTTTTTATTATAGTAGGAAAATGTGAACATTTCAATCAATATTCCCTCTCCCCCACAGCTCAACCGAGGCAGGTGGAAAACTTCCCGTCACGATTCTACCGATTTTCGCTTCTCAGACGGAAAAATCTTCTGCAAAAATGCCGAAAGCACCGATTTTCCTTTTATTTTTACTTGACTTTTTTCAAAATATTCTCTATAATTCTACCCTGTAAGGTTTCGCCTTGAAGGGAGGTAACGTAAATGGTAAGAACTTATCAGCCAAAGAAACGTCATAGACAGAAAGTTCACGGCTTCCGTAAAAGAATGTCCACTGCTAACGGCCGCAAAGTGCTGGCTCGCAGAAGAGCAAGAGGCAGAAAAGTATTGAGCTACTAATCAGAGAGGCCACCGCGAGTGGTCTTTCTTTTTTATCAGGCCCTTGTCTGAACGGTTTCGGACAAGGGCTACGCTCGTTTTATGAAGGATTGCGGTGTTTATGAAGAAAACAACTGTACTTACACTGAACAAAGACTATAAACGGCTTTACTACCGCGGAAGATCTGCGGTGGATCCTGCTCTCGTCACCTATGCGATGAAAAATCGCACACCCGGCGCCAACCGTATGGGTATCACCGTGACGAAAAAAATCGGCAAAGCCGTCTGCCGCAACCGCTGTAAACGTGTCATCCGTGCGGCCTATCGCCTGCTGGAACCGCAGCTGCCCGACGGATGGGACTTTATTTTTGTCGCCAGGGGTAAAACAGCGACGATCAAATCCACTGACCTGATGATCGTTATGAAAAAACAGATCGAACACCTTACACAGAATTATCAGGACAAGCCTGCTCCGAAGAAAAAACAGAAAACGGAGAAAAAGGCAAAGAAAGCAGAGTAGCAGTATGAAACAGATCGCACTTCTTTTGATCCGCTTCTACCAGCGCTGCATCTCTCCGCTGTTTCCGGCTAAGTGCCGCTTTTATCCAACCTGTTCCGCTTATGCCTTTACTGCCATCGAGCGATTTGGCTTCTTCCGCGGAGGCTGGCTGGCGCTGCGCCGTATTCTCAAATGTCACCCCTTTCATCCCGGCGGCTTTGATCCGGTACCAGAAAAATTAGACAGGGACAAATAACCTACCTCTACTACCAGATTTGTTCCTACCGGTACCGAGCCCTTGCGGCATCCTGCCTATGAGTCACGGGACTCAAAACTTGTAATAGGCAAACGCACAGGAAGAGCCTGTGCAGAAATTGGAGGTTTCCCATGCACATTCTTGGTGTTCCTTTGGGCTGGGTCATGAAGTTCATCTATGGCTTCATTCAGAACTACGGCCTTTCCATTATCGTATTTACCATTCTCGTTAAGCTCCTCATGCTGCCAATGGCAGTAAAACAGCAGAAATCTCAGGCAAAAATGGCTGTTGTTCAGCCACAGATGCTGGAACTGCAGAAACGCTATGCCAACAACCAGCAGAAACTGCAGGAAGAGCTGGCTGCCCTGTATGCCCGTGAAGGCTACAACCCAACCAGCGGCTGTCTGACTCTGTTCATCCAGTTCCCTATCATCATGGGTCTGTATGACGTTATCTACAAACCGCTGACCCACGTTTTGGCTCTGGGTTCCGAAACTCTGACCAAAGCAACTGAAATCGCAACTTCTCTCGGTATGCTGCCGGAGAAACTCTACTCCGCAGAACCATATATTATCTCCGCTGTACAGAATGACCCTGCTGCTTTTGAAGCACTGGGCGCAGACATCGTCAGCAAAATCCAGAACTTTGATATGTACTTCCTGGGTATCAACCTGGGCGATACTCCTACCATGGCATTCAATGCCCTGCTGCTGATCCCGATCCTGTCCTTCGCGTCTCAGATGCTGATGACCGTGATCTCCTTCCGCAACAACAATACCGGTTCCGATAACCCATCTATGGCCGGTATGAAGGCGACCATGTACATGATGCCATTCCTGTCCGCATGGATCTGCTTCTCCGTACCTGCCGGTGTAGGTATGTACTGGATCGTATCCAGCGTACTGTCTCTGCTCCAGATGGTGATCCTGAATAAATTCTACAATCCAAAAGAAATGGCTGAGAAAGCCCGCATCGAGTCTGAAAGACGCAGAGAACTGGAAAAAGCAGAGCGTGCAAGACGCCGTGAAGAAGCAAAAGCCGGCGAAGCAGAAGCAAAACGCAAAGCTCTGTCTCAGAAAGAGATCAACCGTCAGAAACTGGCGGAAGCAAGACGCCGTGACGCTGAAAAATACGGCGAGGTTTACGTTGAAGTAACCGATAAAGACTTAGAGTAATCGGCACAGGAGGGAATCGGTTATGAAAGTAGTAATCAAAGAAAGCATTAAAGAAGCAAAAACCGTTGCGGAAGCAATGCAGAAAGCCTTCGCAGAACTGGGCGAATATGGCGATAACGTAAAAACCGAAGTTCTGGTAGAGCCAAGCAAAGGCTTCCTCGGCTTTGGCAGCCGTCTGGCAAAAGTTCGCGCATTCATTGAAGAGGAACGCGAAGAACCTGTCGTTGTTGAAACCAAAGCAGCAGCTCCTGCAGCTGTTGTTTCTGGCATCAGCAAAGAAGAAGCTGCCGTAGCATACATCAAAGAAGTTCTCACCGCTATGGGCGTTGAAAATTTCAGTGTCAATGCGACCAAAGAAGGCGAAAACCTGAACATCGCTCTGGAAGGCGAAGATCTGGGCTTTGTTATCGGTCGCCGCGGCGAAACCATCGATGCGATCCAGTACCTGACCGGTCTGGTTGTAAACCGCATTGAAGGCGACTACCTGCGTGTGACCATCGACAGCGGCAACTTCCGTGAGAAACGTGAAAAAACTCTGGAAGGTCTGGCTCGCCGTCTGGCTAAAACCGTAGTTAAAACCGGCCGCAGCATCACTCTGGAGCCTATGAATCCATATGAGCGCCGCATCATCCACTCCACCGTTTCTACTGTGGAAGGCGCTACCTCTTCTTCCATCGGTGAAGAACCAAACCGTAAAGTAGTTATCAGCTCTACCAACCCAAGAAAACCTCGCGAAAACCGCGATGGCAACCGTGGTGGTAAGAAAAACTTCAACCGTGGCGGCGAACGCCGTAACTCCGGTGATAAGCCATACCGCAAAGGCAACCGCAATGACCGCGGCGGTAAAAAGAACTTCGAGCGCAAAGAGCGTCCAATCAACAACGAAGTGGACACCACTCCGGTAACCGATGTTCTGCCAACCAACGCAGAGAGCACTCCTCTCTACGGCAAAATCGAACTGTAATACAGTGCTGCTGAAAACACCCTCTCCGTGAGGGTGTTTTCTTTTTATTTCTGTGAAAAAACTTCTTCATTCTTCCCTTTGTTTATGGTACAATATAAGGTAGAGTGACGCTGTGAGCGTCAATTTATCCTCAAGGAGGACACACATGTCTAATAAACTGGATCATATCCGCAATTTTTCTATTATTGCTCATATTGACCACGGTAAATCCACTCTGGCTGACCGAATTCTGGAGAAAACCTCCGCCATCAGCCTTCGTGAGATGGAAGACCAGCTTCTGGATAATATGGAGCTGGAACGTGAGCGCGGTATTACCATCAAAGCCCGCGCAGTAAAAGTAAATTATAAAGCCCAAAATGGCGAAGATTACGAGTTTAACCTCATCGATACCCCAGGTCACGTGGACTTTAACTACGAGGTTTCCCGTTCTCTGGCGGCTTGTGAGGGCGCCCTGCTGGTCGTTGACGCCTCTCAGGGTATTGAAGCACAGACTCTGGCAAACACCTATCTGGCTGTAGAACACGATCTGGAAGTGGTTCCTGTTCTGAATAAGATCGACCTGCCTTCCGCTGACCCGGAGCGTGTTGCTCATGAAATCGAGGATATCATCGGTATTCCTGCTCTGGACGCACCGCAGATCTCCGCGAAAACCGGCCTCAACATCGAAGATGTGCTGGAACGTATCGTGACCGATATTCCTGCTCCTTCCGGCGACCCGGAAGCTCCTCTGCAGGCTCTGATCTTCGACTCCTACTATGACAGCTACAAGGGTGTTATCGTTTATGTCCGCATGATGGAAGGTACCGTAAGACCGGGTATGACCATCAAGATGATGGCAACCGGCGCTCAGTTCAACGTTGTTGAAGTAGGCTATATGGGTGCGACCACCATGGTTCCTGCAAAAGAACTGCAGGCAGGCGAAGTAGGCTATATCACTGCCAGCATCAAAAATGTGGCAGATACCCGCGTAGGTGATACGGTTACCGATGCTGCCCGCCCTGCCAAAGAAGCGCTGCCGGGCTACCGCAAGGTAAACCCAATGGTATTCTCCGGTGTGTACCCTGCTGACGGCGCAAAATACCCGGACCTGCGTGATGCACTGGAAAAACTCCAGCTGAACGATGCGTCCCTCTCCTTCGAGGCAGAGACCTCCAAAGCACTGGGCTTCGGTTTCCGCTGCGGCTTCTTGGGTCTGCTCCACATGGAAATTATTCAGGAGCGTCTGGAACGTGAGTTCAATCTGGACCTCATCACCACCGCACCTTCCGTTGTGTACAAGCTGGAGCTGGCTGACGGCACCATCATGCATATCGACAACCCAACCAACTATCCGGACCCTGCAACCATCGTTTCCGCTGAGGAACCATATGTAAAAGCAAACATTCTGACCCCGGCCTCCTACATCGGCACCATCATGGAGCTTTGTCAGGAGCGTCGAGGCACTTATAAAGACACCAAATATCTGGACACTGACCGTGTGGAATTGCATTACGAGCTGCCTCTGAATGAGATCATCTACGACTTCTTCGATGCGCTGAAATCCCGCACCCGCGGCTATGCTTCCTTCGACTATGAGCTCATTGGTTACCAGCCATCCAAGCTGGTGAAACTGGATATCATGCTCTCCGGTGACGTGATCGACGCGCTGTCCTTCATCGTCCATGCGGACAAGGCTTACCCACGTGCCCGCCGTATGTGCGAGAAGCTGAAAGAGCATATTCCACGCCAGATGTTTGAGATTCCTGTTCAGGCGGCTATCGGCGGCAAGATCATTGCCCGTGAGACCGTCAAAGCCTTCCGTAAAGACGTTCTGGCGAAGTGCTACGGTGGTGACATCACCCGTAAGAAGAAACTGCTGGAGAAACAGAAGGAAGGTAAGAAACGTATGCGTCAGCTGGGTACTGTTGAGGTGCCGCAGGAAGCATTTATGGCTGTCCTCAAGCTGGACGAATAACGGCATGCTGCCGTTGCCGATTTCGCGCTGTAGTCTGTATTTCAAACAGCCTTATCTTCGCGGAATAATGTTTAATTTTCATTGCTGTCCGTATAAATCAATATACATTATACAAATTGATTGGGGGAATTACTCATGGTATGTGGTAAACGTGAATTCGAACTGCTGAACAAGATCAACTTCATCCGCACCTGCGGCACCGAAGAAGAAAAACAGGCAGCTCAGATCCTGGCTGAGGAAGCTCGTGCGATCGGCACCGAGCCTGTTATCGAATCCTTCGATGTAGACCGCTGGGACATCAAAAAAGTGTCTCTGGTAGCTTGCGGCAAAGAGTGGGAAGTGACCGGTTACGGTATGTCCGGTTCCACTCCGGAAGAAGGCATCACTGCTCCATTCGCTTACATTCAGGACGCTACCGACGTGGATCTGCTGAACACCAAAGGCAAAATCGTTATGGTTAACGGCCGTGTGGGCGATGAACTCTACAAAAAACTGGTGAAAGCCGGCGTAGCTGCATTCATCACCTTCGAAGGAAACATCGTTGACAAACGCGAAGAAACCGATTTGGATACCCGCAATCTCCGCGACTGGGCTATCAAAGAAGGCAAGATCCCTGGCGTGAACATGAGAACCATGGATGCTCATGAGCTGGTAAAAGCAAAACCTGAAACTGTGACCCTGACTCTCATTCAAGACGAAGGTCTGGCAACCTCCCAGAACGTGATCGCTGAAATCAAAGGTTCCGATCCGGAAGCAGGCACCATCGTATTCGGTGCACACTACGACTCCGTTCCATTCTCTCATGGCGTGTACGACAACGGTGCAGGCTCCGTAATTATCATGGAACTGATGCGTTACTTCAAAGAAAACCAGCCAAAACGCAGCATGAAATTCTGCTGGTACGGCTCCGAGGAACGCGGTCTGCTGGGCTCCAAAGCATACGTTGCAACTCACAAAGAAGAACTGAAAGATGTTGTTCTGATGGTTAACGTAGACGTTGCAGGTCCTGTTCTGGGTAAAGATATCGCTCTCTGCACCTCTGATGACAGCCTGCGTGTAGCAGTAGACTACCTGTCCAAAGAAGTTGGCTTTGCCATCACTTCCAAACAGGATATCTACTCTTCCGACTCCATTCCATTCGCTGACAACGGCGTACCTGGCATTAACTTCTGCCGCTTCGGTGCTCCGGGTGGTGCAAACATCCACAACCGTCACGATATCATCGATTCTCTGGATTGGCCGAACCTGGAAGAAACCACCAAGTTTATCCTGACATTCTCTGAACGTCTGGCAAACTCCGTGGTATTCCCTGTTCCACGCGAGATCCCTCAGAATATCGTCGAGAAAGTGGATAAATACCTGAAAAAACCGGCAAAAAAATAAGCCTACATAAAAACAGCCGCCTCATCTGAGGCGGCTGTTTTCTTATATTTTGGAAGATAAATGTCCGGTTTTTACATCGCAGAAACGGTAGGGCAGCAGAGCATCTTCTTCCGCATAATCCACATTGATACGCGGACCGCATTTAACGGAAGAATCCTCCACATCCACGCCGTAAGCAAGATACAGGGTGTCGCCCCACAGGCTCTCACCATATTGCTCTCTGCTGATGTCCATGGCGATGCAGAGCTTACCGGGACCTGTCAGCAGGTCCTTTTCTTTTGGAACAGTACCCTTGCGGCTTTTCCGAAGCTCCTGCATCAGTTCAATGCCTTCGATGGCTTTGGCAGAGCGAATCAGCACCGCTTCCGGTTGTCCTGTCGGACAGGTCACCACATTGAAACAGTGATATATCCCATAAATTAAATACACATAGGATAATCCGCCGTCTTTATACATAATGTTGGTGCGTCCATCGGGAGAACGACGCTGATAGGAGTGGCAGGCCTTGTCAGAGGGGCCGCAGTAGGCTTCGGTCTCGGTGATTTGGCAGACCAGTTTTCCACGGGGCGTCTCGTGAACCAGATATTTGCCCAACAGCTGTCGGGCAACGGTCAGAGTGTCCTGCAGGTAGAAGGAAGGCGGAAGTTTGATGTAATCCATACTTCCCTACCCCAAAAACATTGCGAAGATAACGGTAATGAAGCCCGCTACACCAATGGCGATGCTGCTCATAGCGCCCTCAATGTCACCGATCTGCAGCGCTTTGGTGGTGCCAAGAGCATGACTGGCAGTACCGATGGCGAGACCTGCTGCCACGCGATCGCTGATCCGCAGCATCTTGATCAGGTACGGTGATAGTACAGCTCCCATGATGCCGGTGATAACCACAGCTGCCACAGTGATAGATGGCAGACCGCCCTGCTGTGCAGTGATCTCAATGGCAATGGCTGTGGTGACGGATTTCGCCAGCAGACTTTTCGCCATGATTTCCTCTAATCGGAAGAGCTTGCAAAGAAGCAGCACAGAGCTCATGCTGACGGCGGAACCCACAGCAGTTCCTACTATGACGGGGATTAGATTCTTTTTCAATACAGAGAACTGGCGGTAAATGGATAAAGCCAGAGAGGCTGTCGCAGGTCCCAAAAACAGGGTGATATACTGTCCGCCGACCTTAAAGTTCTCCAGAGGAATATCCAAAGCAAGCAGCAGAGCAATACATAGCGCAGCTGCGATGATCAGCGGGTTGGCCAGTGGAGTTTTCAGTTTCTGCTGGATCTTTACACCGATCAGATAAGTGCCGAAGCAGAGAAGCAGACCGAAGAGTGGAGAAGCAGTCAGTGCGTTAATCATGGCGTCCACCTCGATTCATTAGTTTCTGCACGAACATAACGGTATAGGCCGTTGCGGCAAAGGTGATCAGCGTGGTAATGAGGCAGATAAGCAGGAACTGTACCAGTACGCCGCTGATGACACCCCAGTGCTCCAGAATACCGATAGCAGAGGGCAGGAAGAAGATACTCATGTTCTGCAGCAGAAAGTCTCCGACTTTATTGATGTTCGCTTCTTTCAACGCGCCGCTGAGAAGCAGAACAAAGAGCAGGATCATAGCGATGACGCTGCTTGGGAATGTAATGGGCAGCAGTGCGGAGATCACTTCTCCGGCAAAGCAGGCACCCAAAATGAGAAGTAATTGTTTGATGATTTCCATAGCTTAGTCCTCGAACGCGATTTCTTCGCGGGTATTGAGCAGCTGCACTTCTTCAGCGGTGAGAGGGCGGCACTGACCTGGTTCCAGACTTTCATCCAAATCCAAACGGCCCATGCGGATGCGGTGAAGCTCCACGACTTTCAAACCGAAGGATACAAACATGCGCTTGATTTGGTGATACATGCCTTCTCGCAGAATGACCTTACCCCAGTCACCATCTTCCTCACGGGAAACCACGCTCAGTTTGGATGGAAGAGTGGTGTATTCATTGTGAACATTGACGCCGGTGCGGAAGGCTTCGATGATCTCATCGGTGATGCTGCCGTTGACCTTGGCAAGATAAACTTTCTGCACATGTTTCTTTGGAGAGAGGATCTCATGGGCAAAATCGCCGTCATCGGTGAGAATAAGCAGACCGGTGGTATCCTTATCCAGACGTCCTGCAGGAAACAGACCCTTGCGCATCAGTTCATCAGGTACCAAATCCACTACGGTGGTTTGTTCTTTGTCTTCGGTGGCACTGACAACGCCTTTTGGTTTGTTCAGCATCAGGTAAACATGCTGCTGCAGCTGCAAAGCTTTACCTTCGACGGTAACGGTATCACTGTCCCAGTCCACATAAGCATCGGCGGATTTTTGCACAACTCCGTTAACACAGACAAGCCCTTTGCGAATGAGAGTCTTGGCGTCCTTGCGGCTCCACAGACCCTGTGAGCTGATGGTTTTATCCAATCGCTGTTTATTCAAGAGGAATCACTCCTTCGATTCAGATTACTTTTTCTATCATATCACAAAGCCGGACAGAAAAAAAGAACCCGACATCGTCTGATGTCGGGTTCAAAGAAAGGATAAAGCGTTTTAAGGCTTTGTAACTTACAATTTATTTGTAAGAAGAGCTGGAATCTTTCAGGGTTACGTCGTGGTAGCCGCCCTCGATGATGGAGGTGGAAGAAACCAGAGTGATTTTTGCTTTCTGCTGCAGTTCTTCGATGGTCAGAGCACCGCAGTTGCACATGGTGTGACGAACTTTGGACAGGGACAGACCAACGTTGTCTTTCAGAGAGCCAGCGTATGGAACGTAGGAGTCAACGCCTTCTTCGAAGGACAGTTTGCTTGCGCCGCCCATATCGTAACGCTGCCAGTTGCGAGCTCTTGCAGAACCTTCGCCCCAGTACTCTTTTACGTAGTTGCCGTTGATTTTGATTTTTCTGGTTGGGGATTCATCGAAGCGAGCGAAGTAACGACCCAGCATGATGAAGTCAGAACCCATAGCCAGAGCCAGAGTCATGTGGTAGTCCTGAACGATACCACCGTCAGAGCAGATTGGAATGTAGATACCGGTTTCTTTGAAGTATTCGTCACGAGCAGCAGCAACTTCAATTACGGAAGTAGCCTGGCCGCGGCCGATACCTTTCTGTTCGCGGGTGATGCAGATAGAACCGCCGCCGATACCGATTTTGATGAAGTCGGCGCCTGCTTCAGCCAGGAAGCGGAAGCCTTCTGCGTCAACAACGTTGCCGGCACCAACTTTTACGGTGTCACCGTAGTGTTCGCGGATCCATTTGATGGTCAGGCTCTGCCATTCGGAGAAACCTTCGGAAGAGTCGATGCACAGTACGTCAGCACCTGCTTCAACCAGAGCAGGAACGCGTTCTGCGTAGTCACGGGTGTTAATACCAGCGCCTACTACATAGCGTTTGTGAGCATCCAGCAGTTCCAGTTCGTTTTCTTTGTGAGAATGGTAGTCTTTACGGAATACCAGATATTTCAGGTTCTGATCTTTGTCAACCAGAGGCAGGGTGTTCAGTTTGTGTTCCCAGATGATGTCGTTTGCTTCTTTCAGGGAAGTGGTGTCAGCAGCCCAGATCAGGTCTTCGAATTTGGTCATAAATTCGGAAACTTTGGTGTCCATGGACATACGGCTTACGCGGTAGTCACGGGAGGTAACCAGACCCAGCAGTTTACCGTTGGAAGAGCCATCTTCGGTAACAGCCATGGTGGAGTGACCGGTTTTCTCTTTGAGAGCCAGAACTTCAGCCAAGGTGGTGTCAGGGGTGATGTTGGAGTCGCTGGTTACGAAGCCTGCTTTATAGTTTTTAACGCGAGCAACCATAGCAGCTTCATCTTCGATGGTCTGAGAGCCGTAGATAAAGGAGATGCCGCCTTCTTTCGCCAGAGCGATAGCCATTTTATCGTCAGAAACGGACTGCATGATTGCAGAAACCAGAGGAATGTTCATAGTGATTGGGCATTCTTCCTGACCTTTTCTGTATTTTACCAGAGGGGTTTTCAAGCTAACGTTAGCAGGGATATGCTTGGAAGAAGAATATCCAGGTACCAGCAGGTATTCGCCAAAGGTATGGGACGGTTCATTGAAATAATAAGCCATGGTAATCTCTCCTCAAATAAAATTTTGCAAAAGTATATGTTCGATATCATAACACAGCAGAAGCTGACAAGTCAATCGACAAAATGACCCAAATCGAGTAAATTTTCAGCCCTCTGTGCAAGCAACTTAATGGAAGATGTTGAAAGCCGCCGCTTTCTTATTCCAAAGCGTTGGCAATGGCGGCAAACTGCTCCATGGAGAGCTGTTCCGCACGGAGATTGGATGCTACGCCTGCACGCTCCAGCCACAGCGCCACATCGGCTTTGCTCATGCCAAAAGCGGAGGACAGGGTGTTGGACAGGGTTTTTCTTCTCTGAGAGAAAGCACCTTTGACCACTTTGAAGAAGTTCTCTTCTTTTTCCACAGCCACAGGCGGTTCTTTTCGTACATCCAGACGGATGACAGCAGAATCCACATCAGGAGCCGGCATGAAGCTGCCTCTGCTTACCGGGAAGAGCACTTTTGGCTGTGCATAGTACTGCACAGCGATGGATACAGCGCCCACTTCCCTACTGCCGGGAGCCGCACAGATGCGCTGAGCCGCTTCTTTCTGAACCATAACGGTCAGGGATGCGATAGGGAGTTTTGCTTCCAGAATGGTCATAATGATCGGGGAAGTGATATAGTAAGGCAGGTTAGCGCAGATAGCTACATTCATGCCGGGGAATTCCTCAGCAATGAGCTTCTGCAGATCTACCTTCAGCACGTCCTCGTTGATGATCTTGATGTTGTCAAAGTCCGCCAGGGTCTCATCAAGAATCGGCAGCAGACGGCTGTCGATTTCGATGCAGACTACTTTATCGGCGCGCTGAGCAAGCTCCACGGTGAGTACACCGAAACCGGTACCGATCTCGATGACGCCCCAACCGGGCTGTGCATTGCCCATCTCTGCCATGCGCGGACAAACGGAAGGGTTAATGAGGAAGTTCTGACCCAAGCCTTTAGAAAAAGTAAAGCCATGGCGGTTCAGAATATCCTTGATCACCCCGATGTTGGAAAGGTTTTGCATAGTTGTACCTCGTCATGCGTATTCATACTTTCATTATATCACAAATTTTTACTTATGAACGATTTTTTGTGAAATATTTGCTGTTTTTCAAAAGGAAAGTACAGCTTTCGCAAACTGCTTGGCTTTTTCTGTGTGGATACCGTGTCCACAGTCGAAGTATTCCACAGAAATATTCTTTACCAACGAGCAAACCTGTTTCAAATCCTCATCGGATAGAGCGCCCTGCAGAAGGCCGTCTTCGCCTATGGTACTCTTGGCTTTTAAGAACAGCGTGGGGCAATCAATGGCGGAAAGCAATTCGTTATAATCTACACTCTGGTGGAAAGAATCATCATAAAAAGTTTCACCAAAAGCGGGATCATACCACTGTAAGCCCTGGAATCCGGCTAAAAAGCGTTTGGGCCAGAACGGAACTTTCAGGTTTTTATCAGGATGTTTACATCTATATTTCGCCGCGAAACCGCTGAGTTTGCTTCGGATATTTTCTCTGGATTTTTTAGGGAAGAAGTTCCAGCAATACTGATGAGCGAAATAGTAGGAGACGAAATCCTTTTCTTCGTTCTGCAGCAGGAAGTTGTGGCAGACAGAGGAAAGGTCCTTGTAGTTATAGGCGTTGAAGCGTCGTTCTCCTACGCAGGAAAAGAACGGTGGGTCTTCCAGAATCAGCTTAGAACATTTACTGCAATGAGCAGCAAGATAGGCGGCGATCAGTCCGCCGGAGGAATGGCCCAGAACAGCGAATTCATCATTGATGACCTCTTGAATAAATGTGATCAGATCGGTGCAGATACTGATCAGATTGTATTTCTCTTTGTTTCTGGAACTTTGTCCATGACCATAGCAGTCCACCAGATACAAGTGATATTGCTTGGATAATTTTGATATCACATTCTGATAGCTGAGGGAGTCTGTTCCCTGAGCATGGATCAGCAGCAGTTTGGGTTTGTTGTTTTTTAACTCGTAATAATTCAAAATACTCTTCTCGTCGATTTTGTACTGCTTTTTTTCTAACATCATGCCGTTTTTCACCTCACAAATGAAATAAGTCCTCGGTTTCACTCTATCACATTTTACCACTGATTTCAATGACACTTCAGATGCTGAAACCTTGTGAGAGCAAAGGAGAATTTCCACAGAATCTTGCAATTCTCCCCTGTTTCCGCTAAACTGAAATTATACAAAGGAAATTTGGGAGGAATCGTTATGGAACGCCGTGACAAGATCAACTACTATCTGGATATTGCTGAGACTGTTTCTGCCCGCGGAACCTGTCTGCGCCGCAATTTCGGAGCAATTATTGTAAAAAACGATGAGATCATTTCCACCGGTTATGTGGGCGCACCACGCGGCCGTCAGAACTGCTGTGACCTGGGCTACTGCACCCGTGAGAAAATGAATATTCCTCGCGGCGAACGCTATGAACTCTGCCGCTCCGTTCATGCGGAGGCGAACGCCATTATTTCCGCAGCCCGCAGTGATATGCTGGGCAGCACTCTCTATCTGGTAGGTAAGGAATATGCCACCGGTGAGTACGTTGCAAATGCAAATCCTTGTGCTATGTGCAAGCGTCTGATCATCAATGCAGGCATTGAGAAAGTTGTTGTACGCGACAGCAAAAACGAGTATCGTATCACCGATGTTTTTGAAAGTTGGGTCAACACCGACGCGTCCATGGAACAGATTGGTTACTAAATCAAACAAAAAGCGAGCAAGCGGATCCGCTTGCTCGCTTTTTTTACTTGGTCAGTGTTCCATCCTCGTCTTCAATCAAAAGAAGGATCTGTTCCTCATTTCCGTTTTGTGTGTTGACATAGACCAGCACATGGTCGCCTGCAGAGCCCTCACAATCAAATTCCCAACAGAGGACCTCATCTTCACCGAGTGTGGGGATCAGCGCCAAACGGCTGCCCTGCCGTGTCAGCTGTGTGCTGAGAGCTTTGGCGGCATCCTCAGCGGATAATGTGGGAGCTGGAAGGTTGCGTTCCTTGTGATTCACCAGCCATCCTCGTGCGTCGCACGACAGGATCGTTCCATCTTCCATGGAAACGGCCACCTTGATCAGATCGGTGTAGCAGAGAACATCCCCCTCGCTCTGTGCAAAGTTGATGGTAATGATACCGTCATCGATCTCGTAGTAGCTTTCTTTCATATTGCCGTAGCCCTGCTGATTCAGATAATTCCGTGCGGCAGACACGGCATCCTGTGCCGTTATTCTCTCCTCAATGTCATCGGGTTTGCTGCGCAGAAGATAGCAGAGCCTTCCTCCGTGTTTACTGATGGCAACGGAGCAGTCAGCACCGTAAAATACCCAACAGGGCAGATTGGAGCTTTCCTCTCTCTGGTACGGCAGCTCAGTCGTGTTGCCGACAGCTCGCTGAGCAATGCTTCTGGCGGTATCGACATCAACCAGAGCGCTGGAGTTGATATTGGGCTGTCTGCTCAGAATGTGGTCAGAGAAAGGACCATCGTAAATCAGTGTCGGATAACCGCTGAAACCGCCCTCCATGGCATCCAGACTGGTGTCTGTAACAACAGTGGGTAAAGTTTCGTCTATATCATCGGTATCAACGCCGCGCTCAAGGAGGGACTGAATTTCCGCCACGGTGATTTCTCCGCGTTCCAGCTCATCGTCCAATTCATCGATTGCGTCCGAAAGCCGTTCTGCGTACTCTCTCAGTTTGCGGAAATTCTCCTGTTCCTCAAAACTGGGAGCTTCTCCGCTCAATGAAGTGCGGGACAGATACATGGCGTAGTCCCCCACCTGAGAGAGAAACTGATTGGTCTTATCCAGATGAAGCTGGGCCAGCGGCAGCACAGAGATGGCACTTTTGGCACCGGAGGCTTCTTTCCAAAGTTTTGCGGAGACCTGCGACAGCTGTGCCGGTGTGCCGCTGTACATGCCTTTCACCAAGTCGGTGGAAATATTGGACAGACTGACTGCCGCTTCCTGCACAGCACGTCGGTAACCACTTTCCACGACCCGTCGGTACTGACTGCTGCGCCAGTAATGGTAACCACCCCAAATGGCAAGGGCCGCCGTCAGCCCTGCCAGCAGGAAAATCAGCGCCCGGGAAGCTCGTCCCGCAGAGCTTTTTTCGGACTCATTCATAAAATCCCAACCTTTCGTTTTGCTTTTCCTGTTTAGCATGGCTGATTTTATAAAAAATATGTAAACAAGCCGGTATTTGTTTGAAATAAGAACACATTTGCAGTATAATAAGACAGAATAATGGCTTTTTCTGCGCTTGTGCGGGAAAAGCGAGAAGAAAGAGCAGGTAGGAACAACATGGAGCAGGAAATTTACTACGATAACAGTGCCACCACAAGGGTGAGAGATGAGGTCGCGCAGTGCATGCTGGATATGATGTGCAGCAGCTATGGCAATCCGTCTTCCCTGCATAGTAAAGGCTTCGAGGCGCAGCAGCGCATGGAGCAGGCAAGAAAACAGGTGGCAGCTTCTCTGGGTTGTGACGCCTCCTGCATCACCTTTACCTCCGGCGGTACGGAGGCTGATGTACTGGCTCTCATCGGCGGCAGCGAAGCGATGAAACGTCGCGGTGATCATATTATCACCACCGCCATCGAGCACGATGCGGTGCTTCATACCTGCAAGCATCTGGAGGATTTGGGCTGGCGTGTGACTTATCTGAAGCCTGACAGCGAGGGTAATATTACCGTAGAACAGGTGTTGGATGCTCTTGAGGAAAAAACAGTTCTTGTTTCTATCATGGCAGTAAACAACGAGGTGGGTTCCGTTCTGCCAATCGGCGAGATCGCCAAAGCAGTGCGCAGAAAGAATCCGACCTGTCAGATCCACACCGACTGTGTGCAGGCTTGGTGCAAACAGCCGCTGAAAGTCGGAAAAAATCTGGATGTGGACTTCCTCAGCGTCAGCGGGCATAAAATTTACGGTCCGAAAGGCATCGGCGCTCTCTATGTGAAAAAGGGAGCGAAAATTAAGCCGATCCTCTTCGGCGGAGGACAGGAAAAAGATCTCCGTCCGGGCACCGAAAACCTGCCGGGCATCTGTGGTCTGGGTCTTGCGGCAGAGCTGCTCTGCGGGGAGATGAAGCAGAATGAAGCTCATGTCCGTGAAATCAAGGATGCTCTGCTGGAAGGACTCAAAAAAATGCCGGAAGTATGCATTATTTCCGGGGAAAACGCAACACCTTATATATTGAACATCTCTGTGCCGGGTATTCGATCGGAGATCATGCTTCATTATCTGGAGGAAAAGGGCATCTACTTGTCCAGCGGTTCTGCCTGTGCAAAGGGCGGTCCAAGCCACGTTCTTTCCGCCATGGGCATTGACCGCAAAAAAGGCGACAGCGCCCTGCGTCTCAGCTTCGGACGCTACAATACACTGGAAGAAGTTCCAATTTTCCTCGAAGCACTGCAGTCCGCGATCGGACGCTTAAAGCGTTAGTTAAGGAATTTTTATTATATTGATATAAATCACAAAGGAGAAGAAGAGCAATGAAAGAGATCATCCTGCTCAAAAACGGCGAAATTGCCCTCAAGGGTTTGAATCGCTCCGTTTTTGAGGACAAACTGATCAGCAACGCCCGCCGCCGTCTGGAAGAGCTGGGTAAATTCGGCTTCCGCAAAGCACAGTCCACCATTTTCGTGGAACCAAAGGACGAGGACATCGATTTGGACGAAGCAGTGGACATCCTGCAGAAAGTCTACGGCATCATCGCCCTGACCAAAGCTGCTGTTGTGGAAAAGGACTTTGAAGCAATCAAGGAGACTGCCATCATCTACCTGAAGGACGAACTGATGGAAGCAAAAACCTTCAAAGTTGATGCAAAACGCAGCGACAAATCCTTCCCACTGAAATCTCCTGAAATCTGCCGCGAGCTGGGCGGATACATTCTGGAGCACTTCCCTCACCTGTCTGTTGACGTTCACAATCCTGACGTCAATGTTGTGGTTGAGGTTCGCGACTACGCAGCTTATGTTCATGGCAAACAGCTGCCTGGCGCAGGCGGTATTCCGGTTGGCTCCGGCGGACGCGCACTTCTGCTGCTGTCCGGCGGTATCGACAGCCCGGTTGCCGGTGCTATGATGGCAAAACGCGGTCTGGAAGTTTACGCGATCCACTTTGCAAGCCCTCCATACACCTCCGAACGCGCAAAACAGAAAGTTATCACTCTGGCAGAGAAAATGACCGCTTACTGCGGACGCATGAATCTGTTCGTTGTTCCGTTTACTGAAATTCAGGAGCGCATCAAGGACGATTGTCCGGAAGAGCTCTTTACCATTATTATGCGCCGTTACATGATGCGTATTGCCTGCCGCATTGCAAGACAGCAGGATTGCGAAGCTCTCGTTACCGGTGAAAGCGTAGGTCAGGTAGCCAGCCAGACCATTCAGGCGATGGCCTGCACCGATGCAGTGGCTGATATGCCTGTCTTCCGTCCTGTTGTCGGTATGGACAAAGAAGAGATTATCAAAATTTCCCATAAAATCGATACCTTTGAAACTTCCATTCTTCCATACGAAGACTGCTGCACTGTCTTTACTCCAAAACATCCTCGTACCAAGCCGGTGCTGAAGTTTGTGGAACAGGCAGAACAGGCGATGGATATGGAAAACCTCATTGACCGTGCTGTAAAAGGCACCGAATGTCTGAAAATCAATCGTTAAGTGACCGGAGGTGTCCTTATGAATGTCTTTATTCTTGGGGTAGCCCGTCAGGGAAGCCATCAGCTGCTGGCCTCCTCCTACATGGAGAAGGAACTGAAGCTGCTGGGCATTCTGCCGACCGTTCTTCCGGTGGGCGATGAAGCTCAGCTGAAGGCTGCTATCCAGAAAATCATGCTCATGGGTGGCTTGATTCTGAGCCCTCTGACCGGCAATGCGGCCATCGACCGCTTGCTGTCCGATCAGATGGCAAAAGCATGTGGCGTTCCCCTGGAAATGAATGAATCTGTTTTCGAACAGATCGCTCAGCGCAATGTAAAGCTGACCCGCGAAGAAGTGGCTCAGCTGGCAACTTTGCCAAGGGGCGCAGAGGTTTATGCTCTGCAGGATAATACCTACCCTGCCTATCAGCTGGATGGCGAGAATATTCACGCTATTCTTCTGCCGCCGGACCCGGCAGAACAGAGCGCGGTGTTCCTGAATACCGTATTTCCTACCTTTGCCCAGCAGAAAAAATATGCTTGTGAAAGCCATATCCTTCGCGTGATGGATCTGTCCCTCAGTGAAGTAGAGACGGCTCTGAAAGATGGATTGACTTCTGAAAATCCTTGCATTGCGGTATATCCGGGCAAAGAGGAAGTTATCGTTCGCATTTCCGTCAGAGCACAGGACCCACAGCAGGCGGCTTCTGCCTGCCAGTCTGCGGCAAAAACAGTGCTGGAACGCCTGAATGGCTATGTTTACGGCGTAGACGTTCCAAGCATCGAGCGTGCGCTGATGCAGCGTTTGGAGAAACAGGGACTGCACCTGTCTCTCTGCGAAAGCGGAACTAATCGCCGTGCGGAAAAACGCTTGGTAAAATGTAAAAAAGCTGACAGCGTGGAACTGAACTTCCCGCAGGATGCCATGAGCAACCCTGCTGTTGCTGATATCATCAAGAAATATGGCGCTGTCAGCAATCAGACAGCGGCAGCAATGGCAGCGGCTGTTTCTGACAGCAAACACATTGGCGTAGGTATCAGCCTGCCGACCTCCCGAGAGAAAGCAGCTTCCGCTCATGTGGCAGCTAGCTTTTCCGGTCATACTCTCAGCAGAGAGATCCCAATCAGTGGCTTCAAATCCGTACAGCAGCTGACGGATGCCTGCGTGTCCCACGCACTGAATCTTGCCCGCAAGTTTGCGGATTCCCATCCTGCCCTGCCCAAAGGCGCTGCCGCCGCTACCGTTGCGATGGCTGCCGCAGCAGGCAAAAAGGAGGATACGACCTCAATGAAAACCAAAGCAGAAGGAAACCCTTCCCTGCTCAAACGCTTTGCGACCGCTTTCTTCCCGCAAAAAGCTGACAGCACCGGCGAGAAAATGCGCAAACTGGGCATTATTCTTTGCCTCTGTGTGTTCTGCTGTTCCGTTGGCTACCTGATGAATCACCATCAGCAGGGTGTCAATGCGGTGGAAACCAACAAAGAACTGAGCAACATGAAGGAAGACTTCAAAAACGGCAAGCTGGATAACTATGAAATCGATGAGGAAAAACTGGCTGCTGTAAAAGAAGAAGTACTCGATGAATATAAGCCGTTTGTTGCGATCAATGATGATATGCAGGGTTGGGTCGAAATCGAAGGCACCAACCTGTCCTATCCTGTTGTACAGTCGAAAGACAATCTGTACTATCATCGACGCAATTTCCAGGGTGAGGATGATTACTACGGTATCCCTTATCTGGACTATGAATGCAGACTGGATACCGATCCGGAACGCTGCAGCGATAATCTGATCATCTACGGTCATAACATTGGTAATGACGGTTTGATGTTTAACCCACTGTCCTACTACAAACAGCTGGACTTCTATAAACAGCATCCGGTTGTTCGTTTCGATAGTATTTACAAAGAACAGGAATATAAGATCTTCGGTGTCATGATCGTCAACTCCGAACCGGAACAGGACAACGGTACAGTATTCAAATACTGGCAGCAGGTCGATTTTGACGATGAAGAAGAATTCAACGCCTTTGTCAATGAAGTACGCAGACGTTCCATGTGGGATATTGACGTAGATGTTCAGCCGGATGACAATCTGCTGACTCTGTCTACCTGTTGTTACGATTTCCGTCCAAACGCTCGCTGTGTTATTTTGGCGAGAGCAATTCGCGAAGGCGAAGACAGAACAGTAGACACCTCCACTGCAAAAGTAAACGAAGATGCTTACTATCCAAAAGCATACTACGATGCTCTCAACGAAAAAGCGAAATATGGTCATGTTAAAGGCATCAAGATCGACGGTAAAGCCGAGCAGATTCTGGAAGTTGGACAGACTCTCCAGCTGAAAGCGATCACCGATCCTGCCGATGCACCGATCAACACCGCTACTTGGGACTCTTCCACCCCAACCATTGCAACAGTCGATGCGAAAACCGGTCTGGTAACTGCCGTAGCACCGGGTGAAACAAAAATCACCGCAATGGCAGATGACGGCGGCTATGCAGCTTCTGTGACTATCGTTGTTAAAGCGAAAAACGCACTGGAATACCTGTACTTCGAGGAAGATGAAATCACTCTGACAGAAGGACAGGAAGCTGCGCTGACTGTTTATGCTGATCCGGAAGATGCTGCTGTTGATCTGACATGGAGCATTGGCGGAGATGCACTGACAGGCTCTGCAAACAAATCCAACCAGAAGCAGTTCTATGTCAAAGCAGTGGCTGCGACCAATGAACCTGTCGCTGTTACCGTTACCGACAAGACAACGAAGGTTTCTGCAACCTGCTACGTTTATGTGACAGGAGCAAACGGCGGAGGTACACAGAGTGGTCCATTGGCAGCAACAGCAAATCCGGTGACTGTTCCTGCAGGAACAACGACTGCACAGATTGTGGTATCCTCCAACGATGTTTCGATTCTGGAAGATCTGGAAGTGTACATTGATGGTGACGTGGAAGCTGAGATTGACTACAGAAACAGCTACATCAACGATGACGGTACTCTGGTTATCGTTCTGATCATTCCGGAAGGCTCTGCTGGCAGCTCCAATGTAACCTTCGAATATGACGGCAAGAAAGTCGGCAGCACAACCGTGACCGTTCAGGGTGAAAGCTCTGGCAATCAGAGTGGTACGACGCCACCGGCACAGGTTCAGGTTACCAATCAAAATGATACAACAGGAACAGTATTAAACAACGGTGCTCTTGACTTAACTTTGGATACAGAAAACTTTACACAGTTACTGGTAAATGGACAGGTTTCCAAAGACTATACTTGGACATCGGATAACGAAGACATTGCTTATATCAATAAGAGCGGTAAATTGATGACGGAAAGTGCCGGTACAGTAACCATTACAGTAAAAGATAAAAATGGTAATGTAGTATCTACCTTCAAAGTCAATGTAAAAGACCCAGAAGCTGAAGAACAGCCTCCTGTACAGGAAGTCAAGAAATGCTCAGAATGTGGTGTAGAGGACGGAAAACCACATGCTTCTTCTTGTTCGAAATATACCTGTGCAACCTGTGGTCAGCCAATCGATGGAACACATCAGGAAGACTGTGAACATTATGTAGAACCGGAAGTAGTGGTATGCAATAACTGTGGCGGTGAAGATGGAGAACATTTTGAAGTATGTTCTGCATGTGGACAGTGTGGAGGATTCCATAATAGCGAATGCTCTACGTTGAACCAGCCAGCAGCTGATGCTTGCACCTGTACTCCGGTTGATGGCGCTCATCAAGAAGGCTGCCCTCTGGCAGTAGCTGCAACTTCTCTCGATGACGAGTTGTCTGAAGAAACCCCTCCATCCGAAGAAACTCCATCTGACCAAACCGAAACCCCAACAGAAGCATAACTTCTCAAAAGCGCCCGGCTTGTCCGGGCGCTTTTTGCAGCTTTTCCACGCATTTTATCTAAAAATAGAGTTGATTTTTGAATAAAATAGGAACAAAGTCCCAAAACCCTTGCAAAAGGTTTTATAAAGCGGTAAAATGGAATTGATGCGAAAGCTGCATCAGAAATTGTAATGATTCCGCCAAGAGCGGTTATGAGAAAGGGTGCTTTGACAATGACTTCCTTGAATAAAAAGACCATTGAAGATGTTTGCGTAGAGGGCAAACGCGTTCTGGTTCGCTGTGACTTTAACGTTCCTCTGAAAGAAGGCAAAATCACCAACGACAAACGTATCGTTGCTGCTCTGCCTACCATCAAATATCTGCTGGACAACAACGCAAAAGTGATCCTCTGCTCTCATCTGGGCAGACCAAAGGGCGAATTCCTGCCTGAATTCTCTCTGGCTCCTGTTGCAGCTCGCCTGTCTGAACTGCTGGGCAAAGAAGTAAAAATGGCAAAAGACGTTGTTGGAGAAGACGCAAAAGCTCTGGCTGCTGCTCTGGAAAATGGCGATGTAATGCTGCTGGAAAACGTTCGTTACCATAAAGAAGAAACCAAAAACGCTCCTGAGTTCTCTAAAGAACTGGCTTCTCTGGCTGATCTGTACGTAAACGACGCATTCGGTACCGCTCATCGTGCACACTGCTCCACCACCGGTGTTGCAGATTACCTGCCTGCAGTTTGCGGCTACCTGATCCAGAAAGAGATCAGCATCATGGGTGACGCTCTGAACACTCCAAAACGTCCTCTGGTTGCTATCCTGGGCGGTGCAAAAGTTTCCGATAAGATCGGTGTTATCAACAACCTGTTGGACAAAGTTGACACTCTCATCGTTGGCGGCGGTATGGCTTACACCTTCTTCAAAGCTATGGGCCACACTGTTGGTAACTCCATCTGCGAAGACGATAAAGTAGATCTGGCAAAAGAAATGCTGGCTAAAGCAGAAGAACGCGGCGTGAAATTCCTGCTGCCTGTTGACAACAAAATCGGTGATAACTTCGCTGAAGACTGCAACAAACAGGTGAATGACGGTCGTGACATTCCTGACGGCTGGCAGGGTCTGGACATCGGTCCAAAATCCATCGCTCTGTTCTGTGACGCTGTAAAAGACGCTGGCACTGTGATCTGGAACGGTCCTATGGGCGTATTTGAATTTGCAGCATTCGCAGAAGGTACCATGGAAGTTGCAAAAGCAATCGCTGCTACCGACGCCATCTCCATCATCGGCGGCGGTGACTCCGTAGCTGCAGTAACCAAACTGGGCTTTGCTGACAAGATGACCCACATCTCCACCGGCGGCGGCGCATCTCTGGAATTCCTCGAAGGTCTGGAACTGCCGGGTATTGCTGCCCTCAATAACAAATAAGTTTGAACTCTAAGCGGCATGGAGGCACCTTCGTGCCGCTTTTTCCGAATCACAGGATATTTTTCTGATAACAGGAGGCTTCCCAATTCATGAGTGCAAGTGCGTTTGTCACACTGTTTTCTGCTGTTCCGCTGGCGCTGTTTATTTCCATTGCAGCCTATGCCATGTATTCCTACGGTCTGTATAAAATGGCCGACAACACCGGCATCAAACCGGCGTTCATGGCATGGATCCCGTTGCTGCGCCTGTATATTCTGGGACAGATGGCAGACCGCTACAACAGTACCGTGGAGAAACGAAGCGCTTATCGTTTTCTGCTGCCTTTGCTGAGATTGATCGGTGTGGGCTTTGGCGTACTGATCACTGTGAGCCTTGTGGCAGCATGGATGATCGGGATCAATGCATCGATTCTGTTGTTGCTATGTTCCGGTGTGGTGGCATTGTCCGAACTGGCCTGCCGCATCCTGGAATTGCTCTGTTATTATAAAACGTTCTGTGATTATGAACCGGAATATTCCGTATTGTATTTGATTTTATGTATTCTCGGCTTGGAATGGATCCCGATGTTCCTCTGCAGAAACAACGTTCCCGTGGGCATTGCAGGACATTGCCACCCGAGACAGCCGAGATATAACGTCGATTAAGAAAGGACGATTTGCCATGAAAAAAGAACTGCGTGCCGCTGTTATCGCCGGCAACTGGAAAATGAACTGCGGCCCTGCTGCTGCAAAAGCTCTCATCGAAGACCTGAAACCTCTCGCTGCGAATGCAGAATGCGGCGTTATTGTTTGCGTACCATTCGTTGACCTGCAGGTTGCACTGGAAGCCACCAAAGGTACCAACATCAAAGTCGGCGCACAGAACTGCCACTGGGCAGAATCCGGTGCATTCACCGCTGAAATCTCTGCAGGTATGCTGAAAGAGCTGGGCGTAGAATACGTTATCCTCGGTCACTCCGAACGCCGTCAGTACTTCGGCGAAACCGACGTGACTGTAAACCAGAGACTGCGCGCTGCTCTCAATGCAGGTCTGAAACCAATCGTTTGCGTTGGCGAAGTTCTGGAACAGAGAGAACAGGGCATCACCGAAGAAATCGTTCGCATGCAGACCAAAGTGGCTCTCATGGGCGTTTCCGAAGAAGAAATGAAATCCATCATCATCGCTTACGAACCGGTTTGGGCAATCGGTACCGGCAAAACCGCAACTGCAGATCAGGCTGACGAAGTTTGCGGTCAGATCCGCAAAGTGCTGGCTGAGCTCTACGGCGAAGCAGTAGCAGAAGCTACCACCATTCAGTACGGCGGCTCCATGAAACCATCCAACGCAAAAGAACTGCTGGAAAAAGTTCATGTTGACGGTGGTCTGATCGGCGGCGCTGCTCTGAAAGCAGCTGACTTTGCCGGCATCATCGACGCAGCAAAATAGGTGAAAGCAATGAAAAAACCACTTGTTTTAATGATTCTCGACGGCTTCGGAATCAATAATTCCACCGTCGGCAATGCCATTTACAGTGCAAAAACCCCAAACATCGACGCGCTGATGGCAAAGTATCCTCACACTGAAATTCAGGCTTCCGGTATGGATGTTGGTCTGCCAAGAGGCCAGATGGGCAACTCTGAGGTTGGTCATACCAACATCGGTGCAGGCCGCATTGTATATCAGGAACTGACCCGCATCACAAAAACCGTAGAAGAAGGCGGTCTTTCTGCCATTCCGGAACTGCAGAAAGCAGTTGCAAACTGCAAAGAGCATGATTCTTCCCTGCATCTGATGGGCCTGCTGTCTGACGGCGGTGTACACAGCCACATTCAGCATCTCTTTGGTCTGCTGGCGATGGCAAAAGAACAGGGTCTGGAGAAAGTTTACGTTCACTGCTTCATGGACGGCCGCGATGTTCCGCCATCCTCCGGTAAGGACTATGTGGAACAGCTGCAGGCTGAACTGAACAGACTGGGCGTGGGCAAAATCGCAACCATCTGCGGTCGCTACTACGCAATGGACCGCGATAACCGTTGGGAACGTGTCAGCAAAGCCTATGACGCAATGGTCAACGGCATCGGTGTGGAAGAATCCGACCCGGTAAAAGCAATGGCAGATTCCTATGCCAACGGTGTTACCGATGAGTTCGTTGTTCCTGTTGTTGTGGATAAAAACGGCAGCATCTCTGCTAACGACTCCGTGATCTTCTTTAACTTCCGTCCTGACCGTGCAAGAGAGATCACCCGCACTTTGGTTGATGAAGCATTCAACGGCTTTGAACGAGCAAAAGGCTTCTTCCCTCTCTGCTACACCTGCATGACCCAATACGATGCAACCATGCCAAACGTACAGGTTGCCTTCCACCCACAGAGTCTGGAAGATACCTTCGGCGAATATATCTCCAACAAAGGTCTCAAACAGCTGCGTATTGCTGAAACGGAGAAGTATGCCCACGTTACCTTCTTCTTCAATGGCGGCGTAGAAACCGTATATCCGGGCGAAGATCGCTGTCTCATCAACTCCCCAAAGGTTGCAACCTACGACCTGCAGCCTGAGATGAGTGCTTACGAGGTGACTGACGCTCTGGAGGAACGTCTGGGCAACTACGATGTTATCATCATCAACTATGCAAACTGCGACATGGTTGGCCACACCGGCGTCTTTGAAGCTGCTGTAAAAGCAGTGGAAGCCGTTGATACCTGTGTAGGACGCATCGTGAATAAGACTCTGGAATTGGGTGGTGCAGTTCTTCTGACCGCTGACCACGGCAATGCTGATCAGATGCTGGCAGAAGACAACACTCCATTCACCGCTCACACTACCAATCCGGTTCCGCTGCTGGCAGTTGGTCTGGGCGATATCAAGCTCCGCGAAGGCGGCAGACTGGCTGACCTGGCACCGACGATGCTGTCTGTGCTTGGTCTGGAAAAACCGGAAGCTATGTCCGGTGAAAGCCTGATTCTTGCATAAAGAAAACAGAAAAATGCAGATTTTTGCGGAGAAGCAGTCAAAAATGGATTGTTATTTTTCCCGACTGCGTTTATAATAAAAGTATCATATTTTTAGGAGGACTCCGCGATGAAAAAAAGCACTCTGATTTCCCTGGCTGCTCTGGCAGTGGCTGTTCTCGGCGTACTGATCGCTTTGGCTGCATACTTCAAGAAAAAACATGATGACACAGTTCTGGATGATTTCGACGATGAACTGTACTACGATGATCTGGAAGAAGATACCGAATATTACGAAGCTTCTCTGGACGACGAGTGCGAAGAATGCTGCTGCGGCAACTGTGACGCTTGCAGTGAAGAAGCTTGCTGTGACTGCGGCTGCTGCGAAGAATGCTGCGCAGAAGAAGCAGTGGAAGAGCCACAGGCTTAATCATAAGAAACCTCAAACGCCCCGTTTTGGGGCGTTTGTTTTTGTGGGAGAAAAGAATGAAACATTTATATCTGATCGGCGGAACAATGGGAGTAGGAAAAACCACAGTTTGTCAAAAACTAAAACGGCTGCTTCCAAACAGCGTTTTTCTGGATGGGGATTGGTGCTGGGACGCCGACCCATTTCAGGTGACGGACGAAACAAAAGAGATGGTACTTGACAACATCTGTCATTTACTGAATAATTTTCTTGCTTGTTCAGTTTATGAGAATGTGATTTTCTGCTGGGTCATGCATCAACAGGAGATTATTGATGATATTCTGGAACGTCTGAAGATGGAGGATATCGAGATACATACTGTTTCTCTTCTCTGCGATAGAAACTCCCTGTGTCAGCGTCTGGAAAAAGACATTGCACAGGGTATCCGACAAGCGGATATCGAAGAACGCAGTTTGGCGCGTCTATCACTGTACAAACAACTCAATACAGCTAAAATCGATACATCGCAGAAAAATCCAGAAGAAATTGCAGGAATCATTGCAAAATTATAGTATTTTCCTTGCTAATTTTCTGTCATGGGCTTATAATGAGGGAAGAATTTTCATCAACAGAAAGGAAAGATATTCTTGAACGAATTATTTGATCTGTTCCTGACCTTTGCAAGAGTCGGCGGTCTGACTTTCGGCGGCGGTTATGCTATGCTGCCGATGCTTCAGCAGGAAGTGGTAGGCAAACGCCACTGGGCCACCGAAGAAGAGATCATGGACTACTATGCGATCGGTCAGTGCACTCCGGGCATCATTGCCGTTAACGTGGCAACCTTTGTAGGCTATAAAAACCGTGGGGTTCTTGGCGCTATCTTCTCCACAGCGGGTATGATTTTCCCATCCCTCATCATCATTACCATTATTGCAGCCTTCCTGCAGAACTTCGCAGAACTGGAAATCGTAAAACATGCCTTTGCAGGTATTCGTGTCTGCGTAGGTGTTCTGGTTCTCAATGCGGTACAGACCCTCTGGAAAAAAGGCGTTGTGGACAAAGCTACCATGGTGATTGCACTGGTAGTTTTCCTCGGTATGCTGCTGCTTGACGTTTCTCCGATCTTTTTCGTTATCGGTGCAGGACTGGCAGGCTGGCTGGTTAAGAAAGCAGGAGGTGCAAAATAATGCTCTATCTCCGCTTGTTCTTTGAATTCTTCAAAACCGGTCTCTTCGCAGTAGGCGGCGGTCTGGCAACTCTGCCATTCCTCTTTAACATGGCAGAAAGCACCGGCTGGTTTACTGCTGATACCATCATGGATATGATTGCTGTTTCCGAGTCCACTCCGGGCCCGATCGGTGTCAACATGGCTACTTACGCCGGCTTCACCACCGCAGGTGTCCTTGGTACTATCTGTGCAACTGTGGGTCTGGTTTGCCCATCTGTTATCGTTATTATCTTTGTTTATAAAATCCTTGAGAAGTTCAAGGGCAGTTCTCTGGTCAACAATGTTTTCTACGGCCTGCGTCCGGCAGTAGCAGGTCTGGTGGCTTGCGCAGGTTTGCAGGCAGTGTACCCAAGTCTGATTCGCCTCAGTGAAATCAGCGGTCTGACCTCTCTGCTTTCTGCCATCCAGTGGGAAGGTATCATCCTCTTCGTTGCCCTATACTTCCTCATCAAAAAATTCAAAAAACACCCAATCGTTTGGATCGCTGCTTCTGCAGTGATCGGCGTGGTGTTCCAGTTTGCGGCATAAACGCTGATTTGCGGCTTTCCAAAGCGGAAAGCCGCTTTTTTATTCACAAAATTCCTGTTGAAGTCCGCCGCATTTTTCCGTATAATATATACTGTATTAATCTGTGAAAAAGGAGGAATTGTGCATGAAACTGAATGTCATTTCTGTATGCAGTCAGTATACGGGCGAAGAGCTGGTCACGCTTGATCCCCGTGCCAAAGCACAGTCCGATTTTCTGAAATTACAGTGGGAGCAGGGACAGTATGTTCGTGACGCAGAGGACTTCCTGGATGTGCTTCAGCAGTCCGTCAACGAAAATGCCATCACCGTGGTACTGGACGGCTCCGACTATTATTACAGCAAAACAATGATCGCCGAAGGGCTGGATCTGACGCTGGAGGAAAACGAAAGCGCGAGAAAAGCCGTGGAGGCGTACTGTGAACAAAATGATCGTCTGCCATCTGCACAGCTTCTGGAGGGCGCAAAACTGCCGCAGGGCTGTCTGCCTCTGTGCAGCAAATCAACAGCGCAGCAAGGCTTTGTGCTGATTCGCGGGGGACGCTGCATCGCGGTCTTCCCAGCAGAGGAAAAAGCCTTTGGAGAGATGTTCAGCAGCGGCTTCTTCGCCTTCTTGCTGAGAAACGGTGCAGAGACTGCCGTTTCCCAAACCATCGCCATCCGAGAGAGCAAAGTTGCCGATGTGGAGGAATATCTGCGCATCTTTAAGTATGGCAAGAACATTCTTCCTTTGGTTTATGAGGAGGACGGACAGCAGTACCTGTCCATCACGGCCATTCGTGCAACAGAAGCAGAGTCCCGTCAGGCTTGCGAGAGCTTGCTGGAGAATTTGCAGGCAGAGATGGGGGATGTAATCCTGACTGCAGCGTCTCTGAGGAAGGAAAACAAGCAGAAACGCAGCCGTTCCCTTCCCGATCCGAGCAACTATGATCCGGAAGTGGAAAAACCAAAGAAAAATAAAAAGGGAAAACGAGAGAAGCCAAAGAAAGAAGGCATGGGCATCATCCGCAAGATTTTGCTGCTTATCTGTATTTGTACTTTCTTAGGGTCTTCTGGCTATCTGCTGAACCGCTACTACCAGTCTGTTTCCAATGTGCAGGACTACGACAGCCTCCGTGAAGTGTACGACAACGGCGGTCACCCTGCCCTCGGTTATCCAATAAGCTACGACAATAAATTCTCCGGTCTGTATCAGATCAATGAGGATGTGGCAGGTTGGCTCAGTATTCCGGGAACTTCTCTGGATTATCCTGTGGTACAGGGCGACGACAACCTGTATTATCATCGCCTGAGCTTTGAGGGAGATTACAGCCTCTATGGTGTGCCTTTTGTGGACTGTAATGTGGACTTGAAAGCGCCGAGCACCAATACCATCATCTACGGACACAATATCAAAAACGATGACCAGATGTTCAACTCTTTGATTCACTACTGGGATCCAAACTACTTCATCGAAAATCCGGTCATTGACTTCCATACAGTGTACGGAGACCGTCAGTATAAAATTTTTGCGGCCTTTGTTGCGAATGTCAATCCGGAACACGGTCCGGTATTCAATTATCATACATTCATCAATGCCAACGATTTGGCGGATATTCAGGAGTATATTTACAATGTGCAGGCACGTTCTGTGCTGAACACCGGAGTGGATGTCCTGCCATCTGATGAGTTGCTGACTTTATCCACTTGTACCTATGAATTCGAGAATGCCCGCTTTGTGGTGGTTGCTCGTCGTCTTCGTAGTGGTGAATCCACCGAAGTGGATCCAAGCTTGGTTTCCAAAGCCTCCACTCCGCTGATGCCTGACATCTGGTATCAGCTCTACGGCGGAACAAAGCCGGTGCTGCAGGTGCCTGATTTTGAGGATACCGTTGTTCTCAGCACCGTTGACACATCTGCTGCAGAAGAAAGCGTCCGCTATGATACAAAATTGCTCTCTGACACGCTGGAAAGCGGCGTCATTGCTGCTCTCAGCACATCCGTACAGAGTGTAGCGCTGGCAGAGCAGGAAGAAGATGTACCTGTTCTGGAGAATACAGCCCCACCGCAGCCGGAAACTCCGCCTGTAACGGAAGCTCCTGCTCCGCAGACTCCTCCACAGGAAACAACGGCGCCAAACACTCCGCCGGTGACGGAGACTCCACCGGCAGAGACGACCCCTCCTGCTGAAACAACTCCTCCTGCCGAGGAAGCGGCCCCAACTGAAACTCCGACCGAGGAGCCGAAAGCCGAGGAAGCTCCAAAGGAAGAAGAAGTGAAAGAGGAAGCAGAAGAGGAAAAGCCGAAGGAAGAGGAAAAACCAGAGGAAGAAGAGGATGACGAAGATACCCCTGTATCGACGTATGATTCCTCCGAGAAGCTCTCCGTTAAGCTCAACGGCAAAACAGTAAAACAGAGTGCCTATGATGTTGTTTGCATGATGGTGCAGGCAGAGATGGGCAGCTCCTTCCACCAGGAGGCGCTGAAAGCGCAGGCTGTTGCCGCTTATACTTACGTGAAATACAATAACAATTCGGGCATCAGCCCATCAGTTGCCGGAAAAACCAGCATCAGCTCCAATGTGGCAAAAGCCGTAGATGCAGTCATTGGTGAAGCCATCTATTACAATGGCAAGGTCATCAACGCCACCTACTGTGCCGCAAATGCAGGTGTATCCAATAACTGTGTGGACGTTTGGGGCGGCAATCTGCCGTACTTAGTCAGTGTGGAAAGCGAAGGCGATGAGGAGACCGTTCATTACGGCTATCAAACCAAACTGACGCTGGATTATGTAGCTGACCGTCTGGAAAGTTACTGCGACAAAGACCCGTACGATTACGACAGCGATCCAGCCGAATGGTTCGGCAGTTACAGCACTGGCGCCGGTCTTTATGTTGACCAGATCAAAGTACTGGGCAGCAAAGTTAAGGGCCGCGTGGTCCGGGAAACTCTGCTTCAATCCAAGATTCGCTCTGCCGCCTTTGAGGTGGAATATGACGAAGACGATGAAGTGTTTATCTTCACCACCTACGGTTACGGCCATGGCGTTGGCATGAGCCAGCTGGGCGCCAACTACTATGCAAAACAGGGTTGGAGCTACGACGAAATTCTGGAGCATTATTACTCCGGCACAAAGGTGGGTTAAGATGAAGCTGAATATCGTACTGTTTGAACCGCAAATTCCTCAGAATACAGGCAACATCTCCCGTACCTGTGCCTGCACCGGTGCAAGGCTTCATCTGGTGGGTCCTATGGGCTTCTCCATTGATGACAAAAAGCTGAAACGCTCCGGGCTGGACTATTGGCACTACCTTGATATCACTTACTATGACAGTATCGCCGACTTCTACGAGAGGAACCCCGACGCTGTCTGCTATTACTTCACCACCAAGGCGCGCCATGTGTACAGCGATGTTTCCTATCCCGACAATGCCTATCTGATTTTCGGCAGAGAGGACGCCGGCATCCCGGAAGAAATCCTTCTGCAGCATCCGGAGCACTGTGTTCGACTGCCGATGCTGCCGTATCTGCGCAGTTTGAATCTGAGCAACACCGTCGCCATCGGTGCTTATGAGGTGCTTCGCCAGTGGAATTATCCCGAATTGCAGAACTTCGGTGAGCTGCATCGTTACCACTGGGAGGAGGAATAGGTGTGAATCTTCGCTATGAATCTGCACAAGAAGTAGATATCGAAACAATCTATACTTTTTGTAAAGAATTGATCGAGAAATACGAGACTGACCCCATTGATTTGGATAAGGTTCTCCCTTGGTGCAAGCGAAAAATCACCGCATCCCTCGCGGAATATCGCCGCATCCTCCGTGACAGTGATGTCGTAGGGTACTTCCACCTTTGTCCTGAGGAAAAGGGCACGGTGGAGCTGGACGACCTCTACATTCACGAAAAGTTTCGGAATCAAGGCATCGCTTCTGCCCTGCTGAGAGAGCTCTGTGCCTCTGCGGATGAGAAGGGACAAACTCTCCTGCTCTATGTTTTCAAACAAAATGAGGGAGCGTGGCGGCTCTATGAGCGCTGCGGCTTTGTTGTCAGCGATGAGGCAGGCGGCAGCCGTTGGGTCATGACCCGACAGCCCCAATAAGCAGAAAAAATCCCTGATGGCTTGTCCATCAGGGATTTTTGTTGTATTATTTTACGGGGAGCTTACTTCATCATTGTGGACAGCCCGTCCATCACGTCGCCTACGGCCTGAATGGCCTGACCGGCTTTCCGCTGAAGCTGTTTTTTCCGAGCTTTGGGGCTGCGTCCACTGAGCAGATAAGCGGCGGCGCCCACTGCCATCGTAGCGGCAATACCGCTGGCAATGGAGCTTGTCATTTTCATATCCATGGAAATTCCTCCTTTGCTGCAATCAATGACCCATCGGTCTGCACTTAGTTTGTCCGCTGTGCTGTAAGCCTTGCAAGAAAAGTCCTGCCAATTTGTTTTTATGAAACTTATACAATAAGAAAGCAATAACAAGTCATCAAACTGTTTGTTTTGATGAAGTCATAAATTGTTCCAATTGCAAGGCGAAAACGCATTGGCATAAATAGCTGATTTCCTTTGCGGCACGAAAGTGAAATCAGTATAAAACATACAAAAACACCGAATTGCAAAGAAAAATTTTCTGTTTTGATAAACTCTTTTATCTTCGCTATACTTGAATTATCCGAGGAGGTTCTGTTATGAATCAACGTCCTGCCCGTGTGGCTGCGATCCACGACCTGGCCGGTTTCGGCCGCTGTTCCCTGTCCACTATTTTGCCAACCCTGTCTACAATGGGTGTGCAGGTTTGCCCTGTTCCGACGGCGATCCTGTCCTCTCATACCGGTGGCTTGGGAGAGGTGGAATTCCGCGACCTGACCAGCTATATTCCTGCCAGCCTAGAGCACTATAAGCGTCTGGAACTGGATTTTGAATGTGTGTACAGCGGTTTTCTGGGTTCTGAGGAGCAGATCGACCATTGTCTGGACTACTTCTCCGCTTACCCCAATGCACTGGCAGTGGTAGACCCTGTTATGGGCGACCACGGCAAAGCGTACCGCACCTACACCGAGGAAATGTGCAACCGCTTGGCGGAACTGGTACATGTTGCCGACGTCATCACTCCCAATCTGACAGAAGCCTGCATGCTGCTGAAGATTCCATACATCAGCGATGGTCTGAGCCGTGTTCAGGCGAGAAGCCTGCTGGCGAAGCTGGGAGAACTTGGCCCGAACTATGTAGTTATCACCGGTGTACAGCTGGCAACAGGAGAAATGGCAAATATCGGCTACGACAAAGCGAACAATTCCTACTGGGTTGTCAGCTGCGACTATGTTCCGGTGTCCTATCCGGGAACCGGCGATATTTTCGCCAGTGTGCTGACCGGTGCTTTCTTGACCGGCGACAGCCTGCCGATTGCGATGGGACGTGCGACTTACTTTGTAGAGCGTTGTATCAAAACTACATTCAGCTATTCCAGTGACACACGCTACGGCGTTATGCTGGAGAAAGAGCTGTCTGTCCTGACAAGCAACGCCAACCGCAAGGACTTCTCTATTTTATAGATTCATAACGATAGCTTCCCCTATTTTAACAAAAGGTGGCGGCATTATGCAGAACACAAAAAACAGCAACAAATATTCCACCCGTCAGATCGCCTTTATCGGCGTCATGGCGGCGATCGTCTTTGTATCCAACTACATTCAGATCAAAATCCCTGTGGGCTTCAACGATATGACCCGCATCCACGTGGCAAATGCTTTCTGTCTGCTGGCAGGTATCGTTCTTGGTCCAGTGCAGGGTGGTTTGGCAGCCGGTATCGGCTCTGCTCTCTACGATGTGCTTGACCCGGTTTATATTACCAGCGCACCATTCACATTCGTATTCAAATTCCTGATGGCATGGGTAGCAGGTGCTGTTGCAGGCGAAGACCATCTGAATATCAAGAATGCCCGTGCTCTCATGGCAGCATTTCTTGGTCAGGCGACCTACATCGTTCTGTACATCGGTAAGAAATTCATTACCTACGTGTTCTTCCACGGTGAACCGGTGAATGTGGCCATCGGTCTGTGCATCAGCAGCTTCACCGCTTCCCTGCTCAACGCAGTGATCTCTGTGATTGTGGTTGGCCTGCTGGCTCCGGTCTTCTGCAAAATCGTTAAATCTGTTCACAAAGGTTAAGAGCAAGTCCCCGCAAGGGGACTTTTTCTTTTGGAATAAAGGACGCAGAGCCTACATACAATAGAAGCAGAACGGCAAAATAAAATTTCTTAAAAAATTTGAAAAAAGTGCTTGACATTCTACCAGGTGCGTGGTATTATAATAAGGCACTTTGGATATCGCGGGATGGAGCAGCTCGGTAGCTCGTCGGGCTCATAACCCGAAGGTCGTTGGTTCAAATCCAGCTCCCGCAACCACTAAAAAACCTCGTAATCATGCCGATTGCGAGGTTTTTTCTTTTGTCTGGAAATCGGTTTTAGTTGGTTTAAGACGGATTTAACCTGTTCTTTTTAGACGCTAAATGGGCGGCGCAAACAGAAAACAGTCAAAAGCAAGGGCAGGATACGGCCCATGGACGACGAAAGCGACGACTTCTGCAATAAATATTATCATTTCCTTGGGGAATTTCCCAAAAAGCTGGGAAGGGCTTGGGAAGCTAAAACACCAGAGAAACCAATGAAAATACGGAGATAAGTTAAGAAATTCCCAATTTCCCATGATTTTTTTCTGGTATAGAAAATCAGAAAAGAACAGTACTGATTTTCGCATTGATACCCGTCCGTCAATACTCAGATTTTACGCATAATAAAGCGGTTTTTATAAAGTGGATCGTGTCATAAAGCGTCCAAATAACGCCAAAGAATAAAAGGGTATGGCCTGAAGCCATACCCTTTTTCTTACATAGCGGCAAAAACAACCTTATCCATAGTTTGTGCTGCAGCCTGATCCATCTGAGGGGTGCAGTGAGCATAGGTGTTCATGGTAATGCTGATATCAGCATGTCCAAGGCGATATTGAACAGTTTTAGGGTCAATACCATTTGCAATCATCAGAGTTGCACAACTGTGGCGCAAATCATGCAGGCGTAGTTTCCTGAGATTATTTTTTTCTAAAAAACGCTCCCACTTTTGAGTAATAGAATCTGGATTGTAAGGTTCCCCATTACTTTTGTGGATGATGTAGTCAGTATGCTGCATTTGTCCGCTCAATACTTTTGCACAATGCTCTGCTTTGGCACTTTTCAAAACAGAAGTTAACTCTGTACCCATGGATAGGGTGCGGTTGCCAGAAGCGCTCTTAGGGGGCTTCTGAACAGGTTTACCATTAACAGTTACGATGGTATCGCAGATGGTTACAGTGCCCTGCTTGAGATCGATATGCTTCCACTGCAGTCCAGCCAGTTCTCCACGGCGTAGGCCAAGAGTTACCAGTAGTAATAATGTGAGATAGAAGTCCGTACCCTGTGCTAAATGGAGCATGTTATCGATTTCTGCCTTGCTGTAAACTTCGATTTCTTTCTTTTTAGCTTTTGGGAGAACTACACCTTTGCAGGGATTACGAGTGATCATTTTTAAATCTACAGCTTTCTCTAAAGCTGCATTAAGGTTCTGAAATGCGTTTTTGATAGTTTTAGGAGCCAGTCCTTTATCATTGGAAAGGCTGTTGATCCATCTCTGAATGCTGGCAGTATTCAGAGATTCCAAAGTGAGTGAGCCAAGTCCGGGCTTGATGTAGTTGCGAATTTTTTCTTCGTAACCTGCTTTGGTGGTAGCTTCTACATTGATAACGTATAGTTCCATCCACTGGTCCATCCAAGCAGATAGCTTAGCTGATGAGGATTTCAATGTTCCGCCAGATTCGATTTCTGTGATAAACTTTCTCAACTCAGTTTCAGCCTGCTTCTTACTGCAGCGCAGTGTTTTGTAATGGCGTTCACGTTTTCCAGTGCTGGGATCGCGTGGACCTTCTACAATGAGCTGATAGCTGATGCTTTTATCTTTGTTGGTTTTCTTTCTGATGTGTCCTGTTGCCATAGTTTATCCTCCTCTAATGAATTTAAACTATAATATATGTTACAAAACAAAATGGTTACGAATTTATAAAAGGGCAGACTTTTTGAAGCCTGCCCTTTAGGGATTCATTCAACTAAGTCAATATGTACCTGACCTTTCTTGGAGAGGAATGCGGAAAGCTTCTCAGCGGAGACCCTGTACTGGCGGCCAATACGGATAAAATCAATGCCGCTGTACTTAACAAAGTTTAACGCAGTTTCATACGAAACCTGCAGAATCTCAGCGATTTCTGCGATGGTTAGCATCTTGGGTAACACTAATGTTTCCATCTCCTTTCTCTTTATCTTTATCTTCATCATCGTCATCGCTGTCTTGAAGCAGCATACGCAGAGATGGTGAGAGAGAACGAGGTTTTGTTGTATTAGGTTTGTTCCTTTCTTCTTTATCCATGGAATCCTCTTCACCTGCAAATACATAGAAAACATATACATCTTCAGATCTGTCAGCTTTAGGTCCGATTTTACGGGAGCGAGTTGGACGATCCTTGTCTCTGGAGATAACTCCAGCCTGCTCCCATGCTTCGATGCAGGTAGAGATATTTTCAAAGCCTTTTTCAGCGAGAATTTTAGCTACAATACTAGGTCTGATCATGTATTCAGAGACCACCTGCTTACCATTGGGAAGTGTTCTTTTGACTTTTTTGATTGCGCCCCAAACTTCTTTGCTGTAGGCAAGAGAATTTTCAGAATGAAAATTGGTGTAGTGGATTCTACATTCTTCAATAATCATATCGTAGCTGGTGGCAGCGGAATTACGGTTCTGACCATTAACCCGTTCATGGCTAAGGAAGTAGTCGATGATTGCTTCCCTGCTGAACTTGATGTTTAAGGCTTTCTCAGCAAGATCTGCAGTAGTAAGGAACAACGCAGGGAACTTGCTGACAAAGCGTTCAGCAAAAGGTGTTTTTGGCCAATTTTCAAGTAAAGTTTTGCGATTTTTATTGTAAAGGTCAAGAACCATCTGATTACCACCATGTTTGATGATGTACTGAGCCATCATAGGAACAGCATGGCCATTATTCTCACGGCAGATGGATTTGATAGTATCAGCTTGTTCTGCACTGTAAGTAAGCTGCTGGTCTATTTCCAGAACTCTGATTTTTAGGCCGTCAGCTTTACTTGCACAACGGTTCAGGATAGAATATTCACCTACACTAATGATAGTGGTAGAGAAACCTTCTAACTGATAAGAGCCCATCCGCTGATTGAGACGTTTTTTATCAGTACCTTCGCTCATGTTATAAATGAGGCTAGTCATATCTTTGGAAAGATATTTACCCAACTCATTCAGGATGATGGGATAACCATGATTTCCAGAGCAGGTGTTAAGTACTGCGTTGGCGGTTGCACTCCAAGAGCCGTATACACTATTTTGAGTGTTTACTTTTCTATAGGCATCAATAATGGTACGAGAACCATCATAAGGTTCGCCAGCTGTAGAGGCTGCCAGAATAGCACCTGTACTTTTACCAGAACCACTAACACCGCAGATATGGATGATGGGATTCTCACCTGTGGTTTTGGTAGCGATCAGTCCATTGATCACAGCAGAAAGGCCTGCTAAAAGAACAATCTCTAAGGCAGTATGACCGATTACATAGTTCAGTACCATTTTACGCCAAATATCATAGCGCCCCATGGAATCAATTTTTAGATTGCCAGTATAACGGGCATTATAATTGCCGATGATGGTATCTGCACGAAAGCAAAGTTCTGTGGAGTTAAGACCAGTGTAGCAATCTGTGCAGGTGATATTTTTCCAACCTACATTGGAATAAACCATTTCAGTTCCTACACCGCTTTGATTCATGGAGTGTTCCTGCAGACGCAGACTATCAACAAACAAATCAAAGTGTTTGCGAGTTACATCGGCACCTATCTTTGCTAAATCCTGAAGTAGAGAGTAATCAGTGAGTTTTTCACGTGGGATTTCAGTCCACTTCTTTTCACCGAGGTACTCGCAGGAGAGTAGAAGGGTGATTTCATTATTTTCGATGTTGGTAGTGATGGATTCAATGGTAACTGCATCGCCCAAGGGTACAAATTTTGGTTTGTCATCTTTATCGACCTTTACATAGCCCCAAGAACCTTTTTGAATATCAGCGCTAGTTACAAAGCTCATATGTAGCCTCCCTTTCAATTTTTAGGCAAATGCACGGCATATGGTATTTAAACTTGATTGTAGATTATCCTTTCCAAAATGGAGCGGAACAGTTTGGACGAGGTTAATCTGGGCCTTTGTGCGTTAAAAGCCAACTTTTTGTTTTCAAAAAGAACAAACAAATTATTAATAAACCCAAATGGGTGCATTAGTGCCCATATGTATTTGTTCTTTCTTTACTTTTTTAAAAAAGTAATTATGGAGGTGACTGGATATGAGAAGGTACAAGTTGGCTTCAAGGGAAGCAAAGTACTTGGTGAATCTGAAAGAGTACAGCACTTTGATTTTGACTGTGGTTCACGAGATAATGCCACAAGCAGTAGTTACAGTAGAAGAGCATTCATATACGGTGCATCCTACACCTAACCGCAGTGAAGCGATTCGTATTGGCAGAAAACTTAGTAAAGTCAATGCGTTGGGTAGGCACTGTATTTCAATACCAAAACTGTTTAATAGTACGGAGGTAAGCTATGGAAAAGAAAAGCGCAATGGTTAGCATTGAAGAGATAGTAGAGTATTATCTGCCAATCAGTAGGAAGAAAGCACGAAAGTTCGTGACTCTCTACTTGGAACCGAAACGGATAGGAAATCGTATCTATGTAGAACGAAAGAAATTGGAACAGCTTCTGTATGATCCTGATCGTGAGCAGTTTCCATTAAATCCGTAAAGTAATAAAACTTGTCTATATATCCTAATAGTAATACAGCCTATGAAGCATGTAGCTTCATAGGCTGATTTTACTTTATGGAGGAATGTTTATGCTGTATCGTTTAACTAACAAAAAGGATTTGGAAACTCTGCCTTCTGGTATTATTCAAGCCATTGGCGAGGACATTACAATCAGTTTGGAACTATTGGAGCGTGAATATGGTTCCCAGCGCAATAGTGATGAAAGTGGCGGTTATGTCTTGTTGGGTGAAACTGTGGCTGATTTGGAGCAGGTCAAAACCATAATAAACATTGATACCCATCCCTGTGAGTATGCAGAATATGCAGGAGTAGCACAGAACTATGTAGTTGCTGTATACCAATTAAACAATGACTATGGTATCGACTTGTATCTGCCATTGGCTATTGTACCTGATGTATTGAAGGAGGAACTGTAAATGAAATCGATTAAAACTATCCTTACCACAGAAGCGATGTTCTCTGATGATGGCAAAAAACGTTACCTACTGAAAAAGGTTTGGAAGGAGAAAGGGCCAAGTCTTACCATTGTGATGTTGGCACCCAGTGAAGCAGGAGGGATCGTGCTGGATACTACTACCCAGTTGGTACTTAATAATGCGGAAAACCTTGGCTTTGGCAGTGTAATGGTTGTGAATCTATCGCCTACAATTAATGACTTTCATTTGAAAGCGGCTGATGATGTGGAAAATCAAAAGATAATGGCTAAAGCCTTTAAGGAGGCAGCTACTATTATTTATGCTGCAGGGGTGGGAAAAGTAAAGAATAAAACATTTCAAAGGTTACAGGAGGAGGTTGCTGAATTGTTGCGCCCACATGAAGCCAAACTGAGATGTTTGTGTGATGCAAAAGGCAATAGCCGCCTGCAGCACCCTCTATCCCCTGCCGTAAGAACATGGTATATTTCCCCCCTTGCTGTGGAAGAATTACTTCTGGAAAAGCCTATAGAAGCTGTACCTATTTCCTTGAAACTTGCCAAAACCACCACGGGAAAAAGGGAACATTGACTATGCAAAAAAACACCCTGCCTTTCGGGGCAGGGTGCGATACTGCTTTGGATCACAGAAAACGGGAGGTTTTGTGTGGTCCTCACTTCATATTATAAGTCTGAGAATATTATTTTTTTTGATTGGCCTTAATTCCGCGTTTTTCGCCTTCACGAATATATGCTGCACGAGTAGAGATAGATTCTCCAGTATTTTTTCCAACACCAGAATCAAGTTTACGTTGTAATTCTCTATCACTCATCTGGGAAGGTGCTTTATTGGAATTGCCTAATAATTTACCAAATAAACTCATAAAAAAACCTCCATATTATCTTGACTTTTAGTGCTTCACCGATAAAAATATCACTTTAGAAAAAGGTATTTTTACTTTCAAAATCATTATACTGCTAAATCTTGTAAAAGTCAACACTGTAAGTGTTCGCATTAAACGCTAAAAGTGCATAAAATATGTTTACAATGAGTGTAGGGGGTGTACACTCATGATTCATGGTTTGGCAGAACGTTTAAAAGAAATGCGAATAAAAACGAACTATTCCCAGAGGGAAGTGGCACAGCAGCTGTATGTATCGCCTTCTATTATCTCTGGTTATGAAACAGGAGAACGTACACCAAGTGCTGAAAATTTGTTGGCATTATCACGGTTATATCGCTGTAGTGTTGATTATCTTTTGGGAAAGGAATCTGCAAAACCCGCCATGACCTTGGATGTGGAGGAGCTTTCTAAAGAGCAAATCCAGATTTTACAGGAACTGATAGAGCTTTTTAGAAAACAAAAAAGCTAAAACAAAAGCGATGATCTAATTCCAAAACTTCTTCGTTTTTCCTTTGCGAAATTCTGGACAAAGTATTTGTGGAATTTATCTATTAAGCAATGAGAAAAAATTCGGGGAAATCGGGAATTTTAAGGCTTTGAAGCCCGCATTTTCTTGATTTATCTGGGTATTTGCATTGCGGGCTTTTCCCATGAACTTCCCCACTCTACCATGGAGAATCCCGAAAATCCCAGCAAACTTTGATGCATATTTTCTGGAAAAGCCCAAAAGTAAATATTGATGAAGACTTTTTTGCAATCCAAGTCGCTTTTTAGTCGCTTTGGGCTGCCCCAAAAACTTATTTTTTCCTTTATTTACTTGAGAATTTCCAAAAACTCCCATGGACTCATAACCCGAAGGTCGTTGGTTCAAATCCAGCTCCCGCAACCACTAAGCCCCACAGGAAACTGTGGGGTTTTCTTTTTACCTGAAAAGGAGTCCTATGAAAATCACGTTCTTCAAAAATGAATCCCATTTTTATAAAAAAAGGCATATATTTTGGGATCATGCCCAAAAGGCAGAAAAGAAGTCACTGTTTCGATATATTGCGCTGCTGTTGTCTCTTGGAGCAATTTTGATATTGAATCTGACTTCCCTTGGCCAAAGAGCAGTATCCTGGTTGTTGATTTTACCAATTCACGAGCTGTGCCATGCTCTTTTCTGTTTACTCTGCGGCTCAAAGGTGGAGCGAATTTGTTTTTTGCCTTATAAAAATATTTTGAAAGCTATCGCCTATGTTCAACCGAAATTTGATGTGTGGAGTAAACGACGGTGGGCCTTATTTATTGCTTTTCCACTACTGCTTCTTACAGTGTTGCCAATTTTACTGGCTTTGTTCCTACAGGAGTAAAGGTTTAGCCTGTACTCCATTGCCCTGGTTAATTTGACGATTTCATATAGAGATGTAGAAGGATTACTCAATCTTTTCGTACTACCGAAAAATACAATTTGTGCAGGAACTTTATGGCTGATTCCTCAGGGAGAAGAAACTGTTGACCTGCATCGTATTGCTCTGCCGCTTTGTTCTCAGCAGATTGAGCATAGCCACTTCCGTTATGTAAAAGGAAAGATAACGAAAGTCATCCCTCCACAGGAAACGGAAGAGATAAAAGCTGCTCTCCAGCAGTTATTTTAAGCTCCCGCAACCACTAAGCCCCACAGGAAACTGTGGGGCTTCTTTTTTTGTAAAACCATAGAAACCATTTAAAGCTATCCTGTTTTGCAGGAGGACATTCGATGCGCTAATGGAAAAAATGCAGTAAAAAAGGACGGGATTTCCCGTCCTTTTTGGCTACTGTTCTTTTTGAGCCAGAATATCGGTAAAACTTACCTCAGGATGATGGTATTTGAAGCGACGCTCAATGCCCTCCTGCTTGCTCATGATGATGGCCTCCACAGGACACCAGTGGAAGCAAGCCAGACAGGTGGCGCAATCGTCGCCGATGATTGCCTTACCATCCTTCAGAGAGATGTTGTTCATAGGGCAAACCTTGGTGCAGGTTCCGCAGCCGATGCAGCTGTCCTCCGCCAGAATTCCGCGGAAATTGTTGGGATAATCCACCGGACGTAGCGGCAAGATTTCGCTGTGGTCGAAGCTCTGAACCGGATTTTGCTGCAGCTGTTCCACAAAGAGAGCTAGATTTTCTTTCTGCAGGCTCAGGCTTTCTTCATCCTTGCCCGGCTTGTTCAGGAAGCTGTTGCCCGGCATCGGTACGCCGCCCGCAAAAGACAGCTTCTGTCCGCGGCTCTGAAGAAGAAGATCCACGCGCTGTGCAGTGGCGCCGCAATGGCCTTTGTAGGTGTTCAGCAGGAAAATGTAAGGGCTTTTTGCGGTAAAGACCAGTTTATTCAGCAGCTCGCGAACAGGATAAGGAACAGTGCCGTAGTACACAGGGCAAACGATGCCAACCATTTCCCTTTCTTCTATGACCTTGCTGTTTTTGAAGCAAGAAGAAACGGTTTTCAGTTGGCAATCACCCAGCTGTTGCGCCAGAATTTTGGCGGTACTCAGAGAATTTCCGGTGGCAGAGAAGTAATATATGGTACAGCTCATAATGTCCTCCTATCGTTTTGTCCCAGTGCGGCAAAGCGCGGGAAGCTCAGCGGCCAGATGCAGCCCGCAAAGACTACCATGATAAAGTAGCGGAGAGCATCCGCAGCATAATGACCGTTCAGCAGAGCATAGAGCGGAGCTTTCAGTCCGGCACGGATGCCCATGAGCAGAGCAAAGCCCAGCAACAATTTCAGAATCTGCGCCCACCAAACCGCTTTGGTTTCAAATTTGGTGTAGCGGCTGTCCACTTCGTAGGTGACCCATACACCCAGAATAGCTCCCAGCATGGTGTAAGCGTTTTTGGCGCCATGTGCAAAGTTGACAGGGTCCACCTCGGCAGAGAATGGATAGCATTCGATGAACAACACATAAGCGACAGAAAGAACAGTCATCGCTGCCAGCAGCAAACGCATGGTTTTGGGGCTGTTTTGAGCCTTTCGGATGACAGGATACAGGCCGAATACCAGAGCCAATGCGATAACAATGGAAACGCCTACATCCAGTGGAGTGTGTACGCCAAGGTACAAACGGCTCAGCGGCACCAGCACGCAAAGCGCGATGCTGAGCCCCCGCAGCCAGAGGGTTTGATTCCAGCGAGCTAAGCCGCCAAAGATGCCGACAGAGCTTTGAGTGTGTCCGCTGGGGAAAGAATAGCCGGTAGCTTCTGCTCTGGCACTTTCCACGATCGTGAAGTTGGGGTCCTTTACCCAAGGTCTCGGAATACGGAAGTACAGCTTCAGGAACTGATTGATGACTGTTCCGCTCAGTCCCACAGACAGCAGGAAGTAGCCTTCCATTTTATCGATGCACCAGAAGAACAGCAGTCCTGCCACGATGAAGAGGGTCTCTTCTCCCAAATGGGTGATGATGGAGAAAAAGGCGTCGCCCAAAGGGTTGCGAATGCTTTCCAACCAGTATAATAAATCCATAGAATTTCCTCCTGTAATGTATTTATGCTATTATTATAGCCTTTTTCAGGGTAAAAGAAAAGGACCGAGTTGTCGGTCCTTTTGACTTTTTCTTATTTTGCAGTAAGATGTGCACCTTTCTTCCATGCGCCTCTTTTGTAGAATGCGTAGGACAGGATGCAACGTACCACGTTGTCAGAACACATAGCCACGCAAACGGAGTACAGACCCATACCAAAGACACGAACTGCCAGAGTAACACCCAGTACGCGTACACACCACATGGAGATCATGGTGGAGATCAGCGGAGACTTGGTGTCGCCAGCACCCTGCATTGCACCATTGAGACAGAAGGTGATGGTCTGTGGGACCTGAATGACAGCCAGGATCTTCAGCAGAACAGAACCATGTTTGATAACTTCCGGATCCGGTGTGAAGATACCCATGATAATTTCAGAACCGAAGAAGAGCACGCAGGTCATAACAATCATAACAACAGAGCTCATCTGAATGGTTTTCTTCAAGTAATCCTTTGCCATATCAGGACGCTGTGCACCAAGAGACTGACCGAACAGTGTGGTAACAGCAGTACTGAAAGCGAAGCCCGGCATGAAGCTCAGGGATTCCGCAGTACCTGCAAGGCTCTGAGAAGCTACAGCAACAGTACCCAGAGTTGCGATGGTGCTGGTTACAATAATGGAAGCAGAGCTCATGCAGAAGCGCTGGATCATTGCAGGAATACCCAGCTGAACGACGATTTTCAGTTCGCTCCAGTCTGGTTTGAAGCTCTCCTTGATGGAGATACGCATCTCGCTCTTTACGGTGAAGCAACGGCCCAGCAGAAGCAGAGAACCGAGGATCGCGGACAGAGAGGTTGCAGCAGCTGCACCAGCAACGCCCCAACCGAAACCAAACATTGTAAAGGTGAAACCGAGGACAGTAATCTCACGGGTTGGGAAGATCATCAGGAAGTTACCGATGACGTTGAGGACGTTGATCATGATGTTGATCTTCATCGGAGTTTTACTGTCGCCGTAACCACGATAAATGGAAGTCAGTACCATGGTCATGCAGCGGAACATCATGGACAGAGAAATAATCTGATTGTAGGTCTGCGCAGTGTCCAGAATTTCAGGAGCGCCGCCCATCCAGATCGGAATATGACGGGCCAAAGCGAACAGCAGAATGGTCATTGGAATACCCAGAGAGACGATGGTCAGAATCGCCTGACGAACCAGACCGCGAGCACGCTCCATATCATTTGCGCCAACACTGCGAGCAATCATGGAAGTAAAACCAACGCCCAGCGCCATGATGACGCCGTTGACTAGCATATTTGGAGACTGGCTGATGTAAACGGAAGCGGTTGCAATAGCACCCAAAGAACCAACCATTGCGGTGTCCACTGCCTGCGCCAAAGAGGCCAGAATCTGTTCGATGAAAATAGGCCATGCCAACAGAACAATGGTCAGCCATGGACTGCGCTGATCATCGATCAGCGAAAACTTATCTTTTGTTGTACTCAAGGAAATTCTCCCCTTCTATTAAACTTGCAAAGTACATTTTAGCATAAAATTTCCACAAATGCTTTATTTTTTTACATCTTTGTAGAGAAGCACAATTTTTTTACAGTGGGTTTTACAAATCAATCAAGAAACCTTGAGCGGACTTCAAATAATTTCGACAGCGTTCATAGTCGGGAACATAGTGATACAAAGCTGTATAAAAGGCTTTGCTGTGATTGGGGTGGAGCATGTGGCAGAGCTCATGGGCGGCAACAGCAACCTGACAGTCAACAGGCGCGCCCACCAGAGCAGTATTCAACGTGATGACTGCTTTTGATGGGATGCAGCTTCCCCAGCGGCTTTTCATTTTACGCAGACGCAGGGCAGGTTTGGAAAAGCCCGCATCCTTGAGCAGTTCCCACGCTTGCTCATAAGCTGCAGGCAGTAAATGAGCCGCCTGCTCTTTTTGCCAGCTGTCCCGATTGACATCGGGCGGCAAAGTAAGCTGCTCGCCGCAAAGCCAGACAGTACTCTCACAGTTGGGTTCTTTCTGCTTGCTTTCGGCGAGAGCAGATAAGATCCATGCAGCTTTCCGCAGCAAAAAGTCTTCAATGACGGACAGAGGGACAGATTTGGCCGCTGAAATAAAAATTTCCCCGTTTCGAATACGGAGATTGATATTCTTCACTTGTTTTCGGCTCAAGGTGTAGCGTATACTCTGCCCGTTCAGCAAAATTTGTCGCTCCATTTACCTACCCTCCGGATCGTAATTGATATTGGCCTTTTTGGCCTGCTGATGCTGAAATTTCCGCGGAACATGATAGCGAACGCCATCTTTGACGAAATAAGCGCCGGTCTGCTTGAAGCGGAAGCTGACGCCGGCATCAATACACTGCTGCCTCAGAGATAAGAACCAATCGAAGTCGCAGGGGCGGACATTTTTCCCTGATTCACCGCCGGCCACCAGTTGGTCTGCCCAGTTACCCAGCCAAGGTTGGAGATCCAGTTCCTCCAGCAGCGGTTCGCAGATGATGGTTTTATGTTTGATGGGTGCATCACGGAAAATCGGCAGACGGAATTCTGCCATGGCTTGATTTTCTACGGTGCAGCCAATGCTGACATTGTCCCAGCCCTCTCCCCAGTCATCGGGAATACAGTCACGGAAACGATGGATGCGCTTGGTGATGAAGAAGAAGTTCAAATCAGGACGTTGACGTATCATATCCCAAGCTTCGGTACGCCATTCATCTGCGTCCGTAAGGAAGAAGTCGGAGGTAAAACAGGTGTAAACAGTCTTTCCCGACGGGACAACAAAACCTCCGCCGCGTTTTCTGCGGATGGGCAGGTCAAAGGCGGAGGTCTTTTCCACCTTTGAGCTGTCGCGCCCATAGCGGGAGTCGGAGCGATAGACATAGCAATGCTGACAGCCGGGACTGATCTTATGACAGCCATGCCATAAATTCCACGAAACAGAAGATGCTTCCTTGGCTTCTTCTTCAAATTTTCCAAGCAAATTCAGCTGTTCCATTCCATCACGCTCCTTTCTTATTCTCATGGTAGCACAGGACGGTGGAAAAAGACAAGCTGCGTTCGCAGATAAAAACTTTTCTTCCCCCACGAAACGCCTTGACTTTATCTTGTGGGTCAATTAAAATAGAAGTAGTGTGCTGATTCTGCACACTCTTTGTGAGATTTCACAGTGTTTCCCGAAATTTTTAGGTGAAACTGCTGTTTAAAATCATACGGACTCCGTGTTGGGTCCGCTGTTTTTCTGTGATGCCCCAACGGGCATGGATATTTTTATTTTCATTTCCTTTATATATAGCAAAAAGCATACAAAGAAAGATGGATGATAGATAAGAACTTGAAATGTCAGTTGACGGCATGCTCAGAATAATTCTCACTATTTATTACCCGAAAGGAGATTAGACTGAAATGCTGCCTTATATTTTAATTGTAGTAGCAGCTGTTGTCGCTTTCTTCGGTGGTATGATGTACCGCAAAAAAGTAGCAGAGGCCGAGATGGGTACTGCGGAAGAAGAAGCACAGCGCATCCTCAGCGAAGCAATTCGCGAAGCAGAAAGCAAAAAGAAAGAATCCCTGGTGGAGGCTCGTGAAGAAATCCACCGCAACCGCACTGAAGCAGAAAAAGAACTGAAAGAACGCCGCAATGAGGTACAGCGTCTGGAACGCCGTATCCAGCAGAAAGAAGAATCCATCGACCGCAAGATGGATAATCTGGAGAAGAAAGAAGAAACCCTCCAGAATAAGCTGAAAGAGGCTGACAAAAAGCTGGCTGAAGCCGATCAGGTGAAAGCAAATCAGTTCGAAATGCTGGAGAAAATCTCCGGCTACACCGCTGAACAGGCGAAAGAATACCTGCTTTCCTCTCTGGAAAACGAACTGATCCATGAGAAAGCAGTGAAAATCAACGAATACAACCAGAAGTTCAAAGACGAGGCAGAAGGCAAAGCAAAAGAAATCATTGCAACTGCAATTCAGAAATGTGCTTCTGATTATGTTGGCGAGGTTACCGTTTCCGTTGTTCCTCTGCCAAACGATGAGATGAAAGGTCGCATCATCGGTCGCGAGGGCCGCAACATCCGCACTCTCGAAACTCTTACCGGTGTTGATCTGATCATCGATGATACTCCGGAAGCAATCACTCTCTCCAGCCATGATGCTGTGAAACGTGAGGTTGCCCGCATCGCTCTGCAGCGCCTGATTCAGGACGGCCGTATCCACCCAGCTCGCATTGAGGAGACCGTGGAGAAAGCACAGCGCGAGATCGACTCCAAAATCAAGCAGGACGGTGAAAATGCCGTTCTGGAAACCAATGTACATACCATGCATCCGGAACTGGTAAAACTGCTGGGCCGCATGAGATATCGTTCTTCCTATGGTCAGAACGTACTGCAGCACTCCATCGAGGTTGCAAATCTGGCCGGCGTTATGGCTGCTGAGCTGGGCGCTGACGTTGCTCTGGCACGCAGAGCAGGTCTGCTCCACGACATCGGTAAATCCATGACCCACGAGATCGAAGGTTCTCACGTGAAGATCGGTGTGGACATTGCTCGTAAATACAAAGAAAATCCGGCTGTGATCCATGCAATCGAAGCACATCACGGCGATGTGGAACCAAAATCTCTGATTGCTTACATCATTCAGGCAGCTGATGCGATTTCCGCAGCTCGTCCTGGTGCAAGAAGAGAAAATGTAGAAAACTACATCAAGCGTCTGGAGAAACTGGAAGAGATCGCAAGCTCCTTCGAGGGCGTTGAAAAATGCTACGCTATTCAGGCAGGTCGTGAGATTCGAGTTATGGTTCGTCCGGAAATCGTTTCTGACGACAAGATGATTATTCTGGCTCGCGATATCGTTAACAAGATCGAGTCTGAACTGGAATATCCAGGCCAGATCAAGGTCAACATGATTCGCGAAAGCCGCACCATCGACTACGCAAAATAAGAAGCCGTGAACAGCGGGCAGCACTGCTGCCTGCTGTTTTTGTTCTTTACATGAATAAAAGAATAAATATCTTTGTTTAGGCAAACACTATCCAAAAGTACTTTTGGAGGTGTTTTCGTGGACAAAGAAAAGACAAACGATGATTCTGTATTGGACGAAGAGGAAGAATTGCGGGAGCAGGTACTGGAGAATGGTTCCGTGACCCTGCGGAAAGCCAAGCATGTGATCCACTGTCTGTGCATCATCGGACAGGTGGAGGGACATTATATCCTCCCGCCGCAGAATAAAACCACAAAGTATGAGCATGTGATCCCACAGCTGGTCGCTATTGAGCAGGATTCGCAAATTGAAGGATTGCTGATTATTCTCAATACAGTAGGCGGCGATGTGGAGGCGGGGCTTGCCATTGCCGAGCTGATTTCCGGCATGAAGAAGCCGACGGTATCGCTGGTTCTCGGTGGAGGGCATTCCATCGGTGTGCCGCTGGCCTGCAGTTCCCGACAATCCTTTATTGCTCCGTCAGCGACTATGACCATCCACCCTGTCCGCATGAATGGTTTGGTGTTGGGTGTGCCCCAGACTCTTTCCTACTTCGACAAGATGCAGGAGCGCATCGTGCGCTTCGTGGTGGATAATTCCGGCATAGATCCGGAGGAGTTCCGCAAGCTGATGATGAACACCGGAGAGCTTGTCATGGATGTGGGCACTGTGCTGGACGGCGAAGCTGCCGTCGATTGCGGATTGATTGATCATTTGGGTGGTTTGCATGAAGCCATCGACTGCCTCTACTCCATGATTGAGGAAAGGGAGGGCGATGAGCATGCTGATCCACAGCATCGTCAGTCCTGACCTGCTGCTTTCTGTTCCGGAAGGACCGATTAGAAGCCTGCACCCTTGGGGGAGTGGTTGGCTGGAGGGTTATGAGCGGGGCGGACAGTTCTGCATTCAGCGAATCATTTCCACGAACCCTGCGGATTATCTGAACCCAACGCTGGCACCGGGGCAAATGATGCCATACAAGTAGGAAAAAAATAAGTGTGAATAACATAGAGTATTAAAAAATGAGCGCCAATCGTCATAAAGGCGCTCAAAGGAGGAGTACATAATGAGTATTTGGGATGCATTGATTCAGGGCATTGTACAGGGCTTGACGGAATTTCTGCCCGTTTCCAGTTCGGGACATCTGTCACTGCTGCAGTATTTCACTGGTAATTCCGGTGAAACAGGAGCATTTTTCTCCATTCTGCTTCACCTCGGCACGCTGATCGCCGTGTTTATCGCTTTCCGCAAAACCATCTGGGAGTTGATCATCGAGGCATTCTCCATGCTGGCTGATATCTTCCGAGGAAAGTTCTCGTTCAAGAGCATGAACGGAAAGCGCCGCATGATTTGGATGTTCGTTCTGTCAGAAATTCCGCTGCTGTTCTTCCTACTTGTGAAGGATTATATCAGCATGGTTTCCGCAGACAACAGCATTCTCATCGAAGGTTTCTGCTTCACAATCACCGGCGTTCTGCTGCTTCTGGCAGATAAACTGGGCAGCGGAAAAACCAACATGGACAATATGCGTCCGAAGGATGCGTTGGCCATGGGTTTTGCACAGAGTATCGCAACTCTGCCGGGTATTTCTCGCTCCGGTTCGACAGTAGCGGCGGGTCTGCTCATGGGTCTGGACAGAGGTTATGCTGTGACATTCTCCTTTATTATGGGCGTACCGGCTGTGCTGGGTGCAAACCTGCTGGAACTGATGGATGTTGTAGGTGAGCCATTCCCTGTTGGTATGGATGTAGCTTTAGTTGGCGTAGCAGCTGCGGTAATTTTCGGTCTCCTGGCGATCAAAATGGTACAGTGGCTGATCCACACAGATAAATACAAATGGTTTGGTTATTATACCTTGGCTCTGGGTGCAGTGGTCATTCTCATTGGCCTCATCGAATGGAGCACAGGACACATGATCCAGCGTATGCTGCTGGGATAAAAACGACGATTTGCTTGAGAAAGGCGATGAAATATGGCAGCGACCAAAGGAACAAAACAATCAACGACAAAGAAAACAACAGCGAAAAAGCCGACAGCAAAACAGTTGGAGCTGCAGCAGAAAGCACACAGAGAGCTGCTGGCTATCATCATGTTCGCACTGGGAATTTTGATTTTCTTCATGACCCTTATCCGCGGACAGAATGTGTGGCAGTGGTTCCATAATCTGTTACTGGGCTTCTTCGGATGGAGCGCGTATCTGATCTCTCCCCTGTTCATGTACATAGCGATCATGGCAGCGAAAGACCGCCCCTTTGATATCGTCAAACATAAAGTATGGCAGAGTTTGGTGTTGGTGTGCCTCATCAGCGGTGCGACCCAGATTTTCGGCGAAGGTATTCCACCTGTAGACGGTGTGTTCCGTAAGGTCGGCTACCTCTTCGCAGAAGGCATCGAGCTCAACGGCGGCGGTGTGATTTCCATTATCACCGGCGTTCCTCTGCTGAGTTTGTTCGGTAATGTAGGCGCGATGATCACCATTATCCTGCTGATTTTCGTGTTTACCATGATCGTCACCGGTGCGACGCTGTATGATTTATATCGTAATGCAAAGAAACCGGTGAAGAAGATCGAGGAAGTATATACCGCTCATGTGGAGTATCGAGAGAACAATCCAAGACCGGAGGCGCCTCTCCTGTCCCGCAAACAGCGCTTTAATATCGACATTCCCGTGACTGATACGGTCCTTCCGGATCATCTGATGGAAGAACCGAAGAAGACAGAAGAAAAGCCGGCCGTAAAACCACAGCCTGCTGTCAAAGTTCCGGAAGAGCCAAAACAGGAAGAGGTAGCACCGAGCGTTATCAGCTTCCAGAAGGCCAAGGAGCAGCGTGACCAGTATCTTCATAGCCATCAGAAGGCGGAAAGCAGTGATTCCATCGAGGATCTCCTGCCTCCTGCGATGAAGACCCCGGAAGACGCCAAGAAAGAAAAGAAAAAAGACCCGATCATCGAGGCTCTCATTAACAAAGCCGTTCAGCCGCCGAAGCTGACTGAAATGGATTCTTCCTTCAGTCAGACTCTCAGTGAGCAGAATAAAATCATGAGCGAGATCACCGATAAAAAAATCATCAGCGATCTGATTCAAGCAAAAGAAGAACCGACGACGGAAACCGTTCTGGATGCTCCTGTTGATGAAGAAGATGCAGGTTTCCGCTTCGACTTCAAAGCGGAGAAGCCAAAACTGACTCTGGTAGAGCCTACGGTTGCAGAAGAAATTCCTGCAGAAGTTTCTCAGGAACAGGAGGAAGAGACCCCTCCTGCTACAGATGAAGAAGTGGCAGAGATGGTTTCTCAGCTGGAGGAATCGGTGGAAGCGGAGGAAGAACCATATACTCCACCCCCTGTTGACCTGCTCAATGATATGCCGCAGACCACCGACCCGAATCTGCAGGAAGAGCTTCGTGTCAATGCTGAAAAGCTGGTAGATACCCTGCGCAGCTTCGGTGTACAGACCCGCATTGTGGACATTGCAAGAGGTCCGGCGGTTACCCGTTATGAACTGCAGCCATCTGCCGGCGTAAAAATCAGTAAAATCACCGGCTTGGCTGACGACATCGCTTTGAATCTGGCAGCTTCCGGTGTTCGTATCGAAGCACCGATTCCAAACAAACCTGCTGTGGGCATTGAAGTGCCGAACAAAGTAGTCAGCACCGTCAGCATCCGCGAGGTCATCGACTCCGATGAGTTCCGCAATGCGAAATCCAAGCTGTCTGTGGCTTTGGGCCGCGACATTGCAGGCAATATCACCGTTGCTGATCTGGCAAAAATGCCGCATACCCTGATTGCCGGTTCTACCGGTTCCGGTAAGTCTGTCTGCATCAACTCGCTGATCGTCAGCATTCTCTATAAAGCAACCCCGGATGAAGTAAAACTGCTGATGGTCGACCCGAAAATGGTTGAGTTGGGCATTTACAATGGCATCCCACACCTGTTGGTGCCTGTTGTTACCGATCCGAAAAAAGCAGCCGGTGCGCTGGCTTGGGCGGTAAACGAAATGCTCAATCGCTATCAGATGTTCAAGGACTACGGCGTCCGCGATTTGGCGGGCTTCAACCGTATGGCTCCGGAGCAGGGTCTGAAAACCATGCCGCAGATCGTCATTATCATTGACGAGCTTGCCGACCTGATGATGGCTGCTCCCGGTGAAGTGGAGGATTCCATCTTCCGTCTGGCGCAGATGGCTCGTGCGGCAGGTATGTATCTGGTCATTGCAACACAGCGTCCGTCTGTTGACGTTATCACCGGTGTTATTAAGGCGAACATCCCATCCCGTATTGCCTTCGCCGTATCCTCTCAGATCGACTCCAGAACTATTCTGGACACTGCCGGTGCAGAAAAACTGCTGGGCCGAGGCGACATGCTCTTCAGCCCGGTCGGTGCGACAAAACCTCTGCGCGTGCAGGGCTGCTTCGTTACGGATGGTGAGGTAGAACGTATCATCACCTTCCTGAAGGACTGCCAGAAGAAGATGACTTACGATGAGAAGATCATTCAGGAGATCGAGCGTCAGGCTGTTTCCGAGAAGAAAAAAGGTTCCGATAAGGATTCCGGCGGTGGTTTCATGGATGAAGATGAGATGCTGCCAAGTGCCATCGAATGTGTCATCGACATGGGACAGGCCTCCACATCCCTGCTGCAGCGCAAGCTGAAACTGGGTTATGCCCGTGCGGCCCGCATCATGGATATGATGGAGGAAAAGGGCATCATCGGTCCATACGAAGGCTCCAAGCCGCGTGCGGTGCTCATCAGCAAAGAGCGCTGGGTAGAAATGAAAATGATCGCTCAGGCAAAAGCGGAAGACGACCGACGCAACTACTAAAACAAAAAGCCACCTCGAGAGGGTGTGTTCCAATAAGACAGTATAATAAGTTTTGGGTAAACGGCATGATTCGTCATGCCGTTTTTCCCTTTTGAATGTCATAGAGTAAATTGGCAGGAAGAATACCGATGTAGTTATAACTGATTTCTACATCCTGCA
>JAFSIC010000045.1 GCA_017439985.1 Oscillospiraceae bacterium | reverse complement strand
CCCAGCTTGGTCAGCACAGTTTCAAACTGTGTCAGAATCATTTCGATGCCCTTGCGTTCCGCATCGTTTTCAGACAGCAGCTTCAACGCTCTCAGCAGGGTATCGTATACGGGCAGAAACTTCTTTACAGTGTCTGCGCGCACATCATTGAAGATGGCATCGCGTTCACGTGCGCTGCGCTTGCGGAAGTTATCATATTCCGCTGCCAGTCTCATATATCGTTCCTGAGCTGCCTTCAGCTCAGCAGATGTATCGGGTACGGGAGTTTCTTCCACAGCTTCGGCTGCTGCCTGTGCTTCGGGAACTTCCTGTTCCGGAGTCTTCAGTTCTTCATTATTCACGGTTATCTTCTCCTCTGATCATGAGTTTATTATGCATTCCTGCAGGTGGCTTCAGTGCGCCGGTTCCCAGGGCATTGGATATGCTCTGCGCAATCAGCTGCATTTTGCTTGCCACCGTCGCATAGTCCATGCGAGTGGGTCCAACAACACCAACCACGCCGCGAACGCCGCCGCCGGCATCGTAGGTTGCAAGGACCACACTGGAGTCACGCAGTGCTTCGGACACATTTTCCGGTCCGACGATGACCTTGACTCCCGTCTCCCCATTCATCAGCTCGGGGAATTCCATGGGTGCCTGATTCAAGTAGTTCATCAAGGCATGTGCTTTATCGGGGTCTTGATATTCGGGATGATGCAGCAGTCGGTTCTGACCGCCTACAAAGCTGCCGGACTGCCCTGCCTGGGTCAGCGCCTCAATGGTGAAGGACGCTGCTACCGCTGTCAGACCCATTACATCGTCCAAAGCCCGCTCTGTTGCGGAGATAATCGGCTGCGTGATCTGGTCTTCTCTCAGCCCCGTAAAGTTTGCATTCATCAGAACGCTCAGCTTGTCGATTTTGGTTTTTTCCACAGACACCGGCAGACGTACCAGCTTGTTCTTCACAGAGTTGTCGCTGAGCAGCGCTACCATAATAAAGGTGTTTGCGTCTACATATATAAAATCAAAACGAACCACAGTCACGGCCTTCGGAGCGGAAATCGCCAGCGCGGGAAGGTCGGTAATCTGAGAAGCAAACTGACCGATGTCCGACACCAGATTGTCCAGCGCCATCAATCTTCGGCTCAGCTCGTTGTTCAGACGTTCCGTTTCCTCTGCGGAAAGCCGCTGCCGTTCCATCAGTTCATTCACATACAGTCTGTAGCCCTGTACCGTCGGCACACGTCCTGCAGAAGTATGAGGCTGATGGAGATAACCCATAGCGGAAAGCTCCGCCAGTTCGTTGCGGATGGTCGCCGAAGAGCATCCCAGACCGGCCTTCTGCGCCAGGGCCTTGCTGCCCACCGGCTCTGCCGTTTCGATGTAACGCTCAACGACTGCGGCAAGTATTTTCTTTTTTCTTTGACTGATTTTCATGCCGTACCGTCCGTTCTCTCACTTTTATAGTATTTCGGAAAGTCTGCCGTTTATACAATCGCTTTAGCACTCTCGCATTAGCAAGTGCTGGCACTCTTTCCTTTCGAGTGCTAATATAACACTTTTTCAGCGTTTCGTCAATAGATTTGCGCATTTCTGTTTGTGAACTTATGGTGAACAAATATCGACTGTTTTAGATTTGACACAAAAATCAGTTTTTCACAATCTTTTGTATGTGAATTTGCACAAAAATAGCCGTTCGTTTTTAGTTGACAAGAAAATATCATTCATTGTGTTAAATATGTACATTTGATAAAATAAATATGGAAAAGCTAAATGGCGAATCTTGGCCAAAGAAGGATTCGCAAGAAATAAGGAGGTAAATCCATGGCAAAATTCAACCCCATCACCGCTGAAATTGCTGAGCTGCTGAAGGCTGTTGTAGGCGAAAAGCGTTTTCAGTACGGTGAAACTGTAAAGGAAGAATATTCCCACGACGAAATGCCCATTTACGGCAAGTTCCCCCCCGAAGCTGTTGTTGAAGTAGAAACCACCGAAGAAGTTTCCAAGATCATGAAGATCTGCAACGACAACCTGATTCCCGTAACCGTTCGCGGCTCCGGCACCTCTCTGACCGGTGCTTCCGTTCCCATCCACGGTGGTCTGGTTCTGTCTACCGCACGCATGAACAAGATCCTGTCCTACGACATGGCAAACATG
>JAFSIC010000044.1 GCA_017439985.1 Oscillospiraceae bacterium | reverse complement strand
GGAGGATTGGTATGCTGACTTTTCCACAGAGCTCAAGGAGGAGCAGCAAGCCCTGCAAGCACAGCTGTCAGCACAGCAGACGCCGCCCATCCCGACCGAGCTTTCTGCGGAACTCATTGATTGTTTCATCGAATCCATCTCTGTGGGGAAGCGTGCAAAACGCGGAGAAGAAGTTCCCATGGAGATCAAGTGGCGGTTTTGAGACAAATTTCATTTGTCTTTCCCCAACTCGCAGCAGAACAGAAGGCACGTGTAACCTACGACAACATTTTGCGGCTTGTGGATGACCCTGACGTTCGTGACGTGATCAAATTCCTCCGCGAACGCGAAATCGTCCACTTCCAGCGCTTCGGCGAAGCGAAATGAGCAAAATAAGTTGTTTTTCAAATGCAAATGTTTTTCTCAGTATTTTCGACCGTTTGAGACAAAGTACAGAAAAAAATAAAAAAGAAGCGCCAGGAAACAGAATCTCTGACACTTTTATATGTTCCAGATGACCTTGGTGCTGCCATCCTCGCTGATGAGGATCTGATGCACTAAAATAGATGCAACGGCTTTTTTATGTTCGTAGTTTGCATGTTTCCAGGAGTGAGCAAGATCGATGGGTTTTCCACACTCTTTTTGAACGCTTCTGATTTGCTCAAGTCTTGTCTCCAGCAATCGCTTTTTCTCTTTGAGCTGTGAGGCTCGTTGATTGAGCAGTGCGACCATATCAGCATTCAGATTGCCTAACAGCAGAGAATCGGTGAGTTGTTTTTCAGACTGCTCAATGGCCTTGATTTTCAGCTTTAAGTCATTGATTTCGGCAGGATCCTGCACGTTAGCAGTATGCGTTTCTTTCAATATTTCAGTCAGTTTTTCTGTGATGCAATCATCGATCATCTGTTCCAGATCCTCGACGTATACGGTGCATTTCGGCCCCGAGCATATTTTCTTATGAGATTTACCGGTACAGTTGAAGTAGCGGCGCAGTTCTCCGTTTTGATTTGCTTTTCCTTTGATGGTAGTCATGGAATGCTTGCATTTCTCGCAGACGACCTTACCGGCAAGCCAACTTGTGGGATTGCTGCTGCTTCTGCCGATCTGCCGATTCTTTTCCAACTTGCGCTGACACCTCAGCCAGATCTCCGAATCGATGATCCCCTCATGGGACAGAAGGACCAGCTTCATCTCCGACCAGTCCGTGTCATCGGATTTATGCTTTGTGCGGCCATAAAGCTGCGCCCCGAAGTTCCCGCTGAATTGAGATACAGCGGAGATCATTTGAACGCCGTGACGCTCAAAGTAATCATACACATCGGCGTCGGCTTTCACATAGATGGGATTTTTCAGTATGGCAGACAGCTTGGCCGTCGTCCAGTGACTGCCGTCCAAGGGATGAATCTCTTCATCAAGCAAGCGACTCTGCAACGCTCTGAGAGATAGATTCTCCAGCCCATAGACCTCAAAGATGTAACGGAGCTGTTCGGCTTCTGCGGGAATCGGATGCAGTTTTTTGCTTGGTTTATCATGGATGGTGGTTGGTATCAGCTCGAATCCATAAGGTCTGCGGCCTCCCATATAGAAACCAAGTTCGCTGCGGTGATGATAGGCCTGTGTCACACGGTTGATGATGGAGGTGCGCTCAAACTCCGCAAAAACCATCAGAATCTTCATGATGAGCTCACCGTAAGGGGAGGAGGTGTCGAAGGCTTCCTGCGAAGATACAAACTCAACACCATACTCCTTAAACTCCTGCATAATATTCACGAAATCAGCAAGAGAGCGGCTGATACGATCCAGTTTATAAACGATAACCTTTTTGACCTTTCGCTGACGAACCAGCTTCATCATGGTTTGAAAGCCATCACGATTGACATTGCCGCCGGAGAAGCCGTTATCGACCAATTCGATGAGCTTTTCTCGGCGTTCATCGGGCTTGATCATCATTTTACAGTATTCCAGCTGTGTTTCACAGCTGATGCTGTTTTCCCGCTCTACCGATTTGCGAGCATATAAGATAATAGACATACTACGCTCCTTATTCGCACTGTCATTTCCTTGTGGGATATGATATAATCATACATATGAAATAACTCCATGGGAAAGAAGGAAAAATAATGGGAAAAGCTCCAAAAAAATCGAAATATCCGAAGGATGAGATCCTTGTTCTCGAATTTGATGGCGAGGAAAAGCTGGAAGCCGGTATCATGGGTGCGTTTGAAGCAAACGGCAGTATGTATATCGCACTGGAAAGTTTGAAAAACGATGACATTTACCTTTACCGTTACATTGAAAAGGAAGATGGCTTTGAATTGGAAGATATCCCGGATGAAGATTACGATGCAGTAGAACAGACCTTCCATGCCATCATCAACGCAAAATAAAAACAAAGGAGAGCTGACTGTGAATATTTTTGAGTTGGAAACGCCTGCGATCCTTCTGGATTTAGATGCAGCAGAGCGCAATCTGCAGCGATACAGCGAGGGAGCAGCTGCCGCAGGAAAACAAATCTGGCCGATGATCAAAACCCACAAAAGCACAGAATTGTCTCAGCTGCAGGCAAAATACGGCTGTACAGGCTTCCTCTGCGGCACATTGGACGAAGCGGAAGCAATGGCAAAAGCAGGATATGAGAATATCATGTACGCCTATCCGGTGGCTACCGATGTATCCGTTCAGCGCGTTATCGCCCTGAGCAAACAGTGCAATTTCATCATTCGCATGGATGGCAGCGATGCCGCCCACCTGCTGAATGAAGCGGCAAAAAAGGCAGCGGTATCCGTGAAATACACCTTGATCGTGGATAGCGGTCTCCATCGTTTCGGTGTCGCACCCGACAAAATCGTAGAGCTTGCGAAAGAGCTGCAGCAGTTCGAACATCTTACTTTCTGTGGAATTTCCACCCATCCCGGCCATGTTTATGCTGCTTCCTCTGCGGCAGAGATCCCACAGTACTGCCGGTCGGAGATGGAGAGTATTGCTGTTGCCGCCGCTGCACTGCGGGAAGCGGGCTTTGAGTTGAATATTATTTCCAGCGGTGCCACACCGACTTTTTGGGGCTCTCTGCAGGATGAAAATCTGATGATTTACCATCCGGGCAACTATATTTTCAACGATGCCATTCAGCTGTCCACAGACAGCGCAAGGGAAGAGGACTGCGCTCTCACGGTTCTGGCATCCGTGATCTCCCATCCGCGAGAGGATTTGTTCATCTGTGACGCAGGCGCGAAATGTCTCGGTTTGGATCAGGGTGCCCACGGCAATGGTTCCATCAAAGGTCACGGTATTATTATCGGTCATCCGGAGCTGACCGTATTCAGCCTGTCCGAAGAGGTGGGCAAAATTCATGTGGACGGCCCAACAAAGCTAAAAGTCGGTGACAAAATCCGCATTGTTCCAAATCACTCCTGTTCCACCGCGAATCTCACACAGTATTACATTGCAGTTCGCGGTGAGACTGTGGATCGCTTGATCGAGGTGGATATCCGCGGAAACAGCACAAAGAAAATGAAGTAAAGCGATGCTCAAAGCATACGATGAATCATTAAAAAATCAAGTGATCGCCCACCGCCGTATATGTTCAGGCTTTGATGGAACAAAGCAAGAAGCAATGAAAGAAATTAAGAATGATTCTTGACAAGTCCTGCAATTTCTGCTATAATAAACTTGAAAGTTAGGAGCGTATAACTTTACAAGTGGAAATATGGAGAAGGAGGCGTGGACGTATGATGTTAATGAATCTTTTGCTGATCGTGTTGTTGGGACTTGGTTTGGTGCAGGTCAAAACTCTGCTGAAAAGAAAGAGATCAACGGCCCACGCGGCTTCCGTCATGGCTTCTCTTCTGCTGCTTCTCTTCGCATCTATGTTGCTATAACGAATTTAAGAACAGTGAAACAGCCGTCAGTTTATACTGACGGCTGTTTTTGTGTGTCAAATTTCAGCACGGCGATGAGCGCATCAATGATTTGCCGCCGTTCCTCGGCATCCAAAGGAAGCGTCTCGTGCTTGACGCAATGGGTCAGTCCCTTGCGGTCTGTGTACTGTGTTTTCATCCGCATCCCTCCCACGAAAGAGTATGCAGCATAAAAGAAAAACAGCCCTGCAAGCGGCAGAGCTGTTGAATATTAAAGTCCGTATATCATAGCCCCAAGGACCGCAGACAGAATAATCAGCAGAATAGGGGATAGCTTTTGCTTTTTCGTGCGTTTGTAGATAAGCATTGCCAGCAGCAAAAGAATCGTGATAAGGAGAGCTTCCCACTGCAAAGCAGAGGCTCCCACTTTTCCAAAACAGTTGCTGAATACCATGTACAGACCGGTTGCCAGCACGATGCCGATGACACAGGGCTTCAGTCCGCGCAGGATCGCCTGGACATACTTATTTTTCAGCACTGTGGTCAACAGAGCGGTTACCAGGAGAATAATGAGGAAGGACGGCAGCACTACAGCCAAAGTCGCGATGACAGCGCCCCAAAATCCTGCCTGAGAGCTGCCGATGTAGGTCGCCAGATTGACCATGATGGGACCAGGGGTGCTTTCGCTGACGGCGATCATGTAAGTCAGTGTTTCGTCGCTGAGCCAGCCGTAGGACAGCACCACATCGCGAATCAGCGGGATGGCACCGTAGGCTCCGCCGAATGCGAAGCAGCCGACTTTCAGGAAACCCAGCAGTAAATCAAGGTAGATCATTGTTTTGCACCGCCTTTCTTAGCAGCAGAACCTTGCAGCAGGAAGATGCACAGGCTGACGGCGGCAGCCAACAGCATCAGACTGATGGAGGAGAAGTTCCACGCAAAGAGATTGATGCAGAGCATCACCGCCGCAGAACAGAGCATGATAGCACGAGGCAGTTTTTTCTTGTGCATTTTCTTGATCATGGTGACAGCGGCATCGAGGATGAGAATACCAACCGCAATTTTGATGCCCTTGAACGCATTGGCAATGAGAGTCAGCTCCAAGAAGTTGTCAAGAAACATGGAAATCAGATAAATGATAAGAAAAGACGGTAAAACAATGCCCAGTGTCGCAGTCACAGCACCGAGAATGCCTGCTTTCTTATAACCTGTAAAGGTAGCGCAGTTGATGGCGATAGGCCCCGGTGTGGATTCTGCGATGACAGTGACATTCATCATGTCGTCGTGGCTGATCCAGCCCTTGCGCTCGACGCAGTGATTTTCGATCATGGCGATCATGGCATAGCCGCCGCCAAAGGTAAACAGACCGATTTTGGCGAAGGTGAGAAAAAGGTCAAGGAGAATGTGCATCGCTGTTTCAGCTCCTTTCTGCTTCAGAGAGATCCAGCGCCAGCTTCGCTGCGCCATAGCGGCCGGCATCGCTGCCCAGCTGCGCCAGTGCAAAGCGGCTGCGCTGTTTGGTCAGGGTAGGGTAGCGGTCGTAGTGACGGTACACCACATCCAGCAGATACTGTCCCGCTTTGGAGAGGCCGCCGCCCAGAACCACAACGTCCGGACCAACGATGTAGTTGATATCGGCGATGGTTTTGCCAAGGAAGCTCATGCAGTAGTCCACGGTTTTTTCGGCGATGGCGTCGCCCTGTTTGGCAGCATCCAGAACATCCTTGGCCGTGAGCTTTTCCACGCCGCGGAGCAAGCTGTCGCCGCTATCTTTGGCGAGGAAGCGTTTGGCGTTGCGTACGATTCCGGTTGCGGAGGCCATCTGATCCAGACAGCCGCGGCCGCCGCAGTTGCAGAGCTCCGGTTCGTCCGGATTGACCTTGATGTGACCGATCTCGCCGCCCAAGCCGTGACGACCGTTGATGACCTGTCCGTTGACAACAAGACCGCCGCCCACGCCGGTTCCCAGAGTGACGAAGAGCAGACTGCGGCAGTCTTTGCCGCCGCCCTGCCACAGTTCACCCAGTGCGGCCACATTGGCATCGTTGCTGATAGCGACCGGAATGTCGTCCAAACGCTGAGAGAGTTCTTTGGCAGGGTAGATGTCGTAGAGGTTCAGATTCACCAAGCCTTCCACATGACCGTCTTCCTCCACCGGTCCTGCGACGCCCATGCCCACCGCACAGTCCTGCAGGCTGATCTGCTGTTCCGCGCAGAGCAGGCGAACGCAGTCTGCCATGTCACAGAACATGACGTCCAAACCCAGTGCAGAGCGGGTCGGGATCTCGGCATCCCGAAGCATCTGTCCATCTGCGGAAAACAGCCCCATTTTTGTGGTGGTTCCGCCCATATCAATGCCAATGCTGTATTTCATAAATCTCCCTCATTTCTCATAGTATCTGTCCAAATTATAAACTGCTCCGCAGGGAAAGTCAAATTGAAACACAGCGGCAAATGTGCTACTATAGAAGCAGAAATACAAACAGGCAGGAGGATGCTTATGTATACAAAACTTATCAGCGAATATCGTTTTGACCCATCGGAAAATCCGGAAAGCGCCATCTTTGATCTGATGCACTACGGCTATGTCTGCATCGTGGACGAGCATTCCCGCGTGCTGTACAGTGCAGGCGACTGCGATGATCTGGTCTTTTACCGTTCTGCATCCAAGCCGATCCAGTCTTTGCCTGTATTCAAGTACGGACTGGACAAGGAATTCGGCATTGAAGAATGGGAATCCGTGGTGCTCTCCGCATCTCACGCAGCAGAACCCTGCCATGTGCAGGCAGTGGAAAACATTCTGCGCAAGGGCGGCTTCAGCGAGGATATCCTCTGCATGAGCCCGACCCGCCCGACCAACGAAGCCGCCAACGAGGCTCGTATCCGCGCAGGTCTGCCGCTGCGGAAAGTGTATCACAACTGCTCCGGCAAACATGCTGCGCTGCTGATGGTGCAGAAGTATCTGGGCGGAAACGTGGAGGACTACTGGAAGGTGGATACTCCTGTTTTCCGTGAAGTAGCAGACTGCATCCGCACCTTTGCCGAAACCGACAAGATGAAAGTTGGTGTGGACGGCTGCGGCGTACCTGTCTTTGCGGTAGGCATGAAGAACATCGCCATTTCCTTCAAAAATCTGGCCTGCCCGGAATACATCCGTGATGACGCCCTGCAAAGAGCCGCCATCGACAACGTGGGACGCATTCAGCGTCATCCGGAAATGATCCGAGGCACAGGTTTCCCATGCACCATCATGAACATGGATCCCAATATCATTGCCAAAGGCGGAGCCAACGGCGTTTACGGCTTTGGCTTGAAAAAGCAGAAACTGGGCGTAGCCTTCAAGCTCATCGACGGCACAGAGGCCGCATGGCCTTTCATGCTGAAGGAGATCCTGAGAGCCTTAGATGCTCTGACTCCGGAGCATGAAGCTCGTCTGGACAGCCTGCATCCGACCTTCTTTGTCAACGACAACGGAAAAATCGTCGGCGAACGCCGCAGCGAGATCAAAATCAGCATTTAGGAGGAGCCCATGAACATTTGCTATGCGAAAGTCGCCATGCCGACAGCCCATGAGAACTATCTGCCGGTGAATCTCAGCCGAGAAACCATGGAAGAACACCGCCGCAAGGTACTGGAACAAATGCAGAAGCGTCAGCTGGACGCTCTACTGGTTTACGGTGACCGGGAACACGGCGCAAACTACGCCTATCTGACCGGCTTTGAAACTCGCTTCGAGGAGAGCGTGCTGGTTCTCCACAAGGACGGAAGCTGTTTTCTGATGCTGGGCAACGAGAATCTGAAAATGGCAAACTACAGCTTCATTCCTGCAAACGTTGTCCATGTGCCGCACTTTTCTCTGCCGAATCAGCCGATGGAAACCGAGAAAACCGTCGATGAACTCCTGGAAGAAGCGGGAATCCGTGATGGAATGAAACTGGGCGTTGTCGGCTGGAAGCTGTTCAGCAGCCGTCTGGAGGACAACAGCGCCCTCTTTGATGTGCCTGCCTTTCTGGTCGATGCTCTGCGCCGCGTGAACCATAGCGGAAGCATCCTTAATGCCGCAGACCTGTTCCTTGATGCGAAGGAAGGTTTGCGTCACTTCCACAACGCCAACGAAATCGCTCATTATGAATACGGCGCAGGCTTGGCTTCCTCCCGCGTGCTGGCAGCGCTGAACGCAGTGGCGCCCGGCAAAACGGAGCTGGAGCTGGCGAACTTGCTCTGCGCCTGCGGACAGCCTCTGACCGTGACCACCATCTGTGCCACCGGTGAACGCTTCACCGATGCGGTCGTTTTTCCACGGAATAAACAGGTGGAACTGGGCGATAAATTCTCTCTGACTCTGGGGCTCCGCGGCGGTCTTACATCCCGCGCAGCCTATGTGGTGGAAAACAGGGAACAGCTGCCCGCCGCTGTGGCAGACTACATGGAAAAGGTCGCCATGCCGTACTACAAGGCGGCTGTCACCTGGTATGAAAGCGTGGGAATCGGTCTTTCCTGTGACGAGCTGTATCAAAGCATCGACCGCGTTCTGCCGAAGGCTCAGTATCGCTGGAGTCTGAACCCGGGTCACTACACCGGTCAGGAGGAGTGGACCGCTTCGCCTGTTTATGCCGGTTCCGATGTCGTTCTGCAAAGCGGTATGCTGCTGCAGATGGATATCATTCCATCCATCGCAGGCTATGGAGGCGCCAGCTGTGAGGACGGTATCGCCATCGCCGATGCGGCTCTGCGCCAGGAATTGCAGCGCGCTTACCCACAAACATGGCAGCGCATCTGTGAGCGCCGTCGTTACATGCAGGAGGAGCTTGGTATCACACTGAAGGAGGAGATTCTCCCGCTCAGCGACCTCTGCGGCTATCTGAGACCATACATCCTGAATCATGACTTTGCCTTGAAGAAAAGCTAACACCAGCCCCGCCTAATCGGCGGGGCTTTCTTAATACTTGTTAATATTTGTTTTTTCGATAATTTTTTCAAATCACAATAGGATCATCAATAAGATAGAAATAATTGATGTGATAAACTGTTATGATTTGAAAAAGCTATGGTTAAACAGGTTGACTTATGTGCGGGACACAGGTTTATTATAATAAGAAACACTTTTAAGAAACGAGTGAGTTTTTCCGTGTTTACAGAGAAGGAATACCAAATCAAAGACCTGATGGAACTATACGGTATCACACGCGATACCATCAAGTATTATGAAACGCATGGTCTCATTGAATCCAGACGCAAAGAAAACGGCTATCGTGTTTTCGACGAGATCAATGTGCGAAAGTTGAAGAAAATCCTTGCATTCCGTGACTTGGGTTTGACCGTGGAAGAGGTGTTACAGCACTGCAACAGTGAGTCCATTACGGAGCGCACGGAACTGATGACCAAAGTGCGCCATCGTGTGGAGGATGAGCTGCGGGAAATCAACCGAAAACTAAACAAAATCAGAGAGTTGGAACGCAGCGTCAGCGAGAATTTCCGCTATTCTGACGGTTTTAATATCGGTTACGACATGACCATCTGCGTAAACTGTCCATATGCCACAGTGAAGGACCGACGAACCTTCGTCGTCGTCAGCGCCGCGACCGCTCGCTTAAGTCCGACGGGGGAGATGATCGAGCTGCAGGACAGGGAGCTGATCCGGACATCGAGAGACAGAGAAGCCAGATCCGTCTGCAGGGCGAGGTACCAAGTCCAATGAATCCGCCGGCAGGCTGTCACTTCTGCAACCGCTGTGCCTTTGCGGGGGAAATCTGCGGCAAGGTTGCTCCACAGCTTCGAGAGATCGAGCCGGGTCATTTCGTAGCCTGCCATCTCTTCGATAAAAAATAAATCATAAGAAAAAAATATTGGAGTCCTACCGCAGTACTGTGGTAAAGTTTAAGTATGGAAAATCCAATCTTTACACAAAGTGAGGGAACAGGATGGACAAAATGAAATATGATGAGCTTCTCGCCGCGAAGATCCCGGGCGAGGAAAGCGGCATCGAAGTCAAAACAGGTATCTGCGGCTTCTGCGGCGGCAAATGCTTCGTGGACGTGTACTGCAAGGACGGTAAAGTGGTGAAAATCGAGGGCAACAAGACCATGCCGGGCGCCAACGGACGCATCTGCGTCAAAGGCGCGGCCATGAAACAGGCTCTCTACAATCCTAAACGACTGCTTTATCCAATGAAGCGCGTTGGCGAACGCGGCGAAGGCAAGTTCGAGCGCATCAGCTGGGATGAAGCTTACAGCACCATCGCAGAGAAGCTGAACGCATCCAAAGAGAAATACGGCGCGGACTCCACGCTGTTCTACGTTGGTCATCCGAAGTGGTTCCGCTACCAGATGACCGAGCTGGCCAACTCCTACGGCACCTGCAACATGGGTTCCGAGTCCAGCACCTGCGCCTATGCCATCATGCTGGCCAATCAGGCGACCTACGGCAAAGGCATCCGCATCATGATGCCGGACCTGCGCCGCGCGAAAGTGCTGGTAGCATGGGCGGCCAATGTTCTGCATACCAATCCGGTGACGCAGGGCAGCAACCTGATCAATGCCATTGATCGCGGTATGAAGCTGATCGTTGTTGACCCACGCTGCACCCCAACCTCCGAGCTGGCGCATATTCATCTGCGTCCGCTGCCGGGCACAGACGGTGCACTGGCTCTGGGTATGGCGAGAGTCATCATCACCGAGAACCTGCAGAATCAGGAGTACATCGACAAATACACCCTCGGCTACGAGGAGTACAAAGAATACGTCATGCAGTTTACTCCGGAACGCGTGGAGGAACTGACCGGTGTTCCGAAGGAAGATATGATCGCCGCAGCAAGATTGCTGGGCGAAAATGCTCCATTCCCGATCATGACCACCGCATCTCCGCTGGTGCATAACATCAACGGAGTGCAGAATGTTCGTGCCATCAACCTGCTGCTGGCGCTGACTGGAAGCTTCGGTGTTCCCGGCGGCTGCATGGCACCCGGCCCTGGAAGAGCAATGCTGAAGGACACCTTCATGGGCCCTTCCAAAGAGCGTGTGCATCCGGAGCTGGACCTGAGCCACGAGGAATTCCCGGCTTGGGCAAAAATCAACTACCACGAGATCCAGATCATCCGTCTGGCTGATTACATCGAGCAGGAAAACGGCATCAAGAGCATTCTGTCCTTCGGCATGAACCACCACATGTGGCCTCGTGTTGACAGGGTAGAGAAGGCCTTCGATAAGCTGGACTTCTTTGTCAGCGCCGACATTTACATGACCGACACCTGCAAGTACGCTGATATCGTGCTGCCGGTACAGCCAAGTCTGGAGCGCGATCAGATCGAAATGCTGGGTCTTGACACTCTCTACTTCCACGAGCACGTGGTGGAACCTGCCGGCGAAGCTAAATCCGACATGGATATTCTGGCAGGAATCGCGGACAAAATGGGTCTGCAGATAGGCGATGAGAACCCGATCCACAGCAATGAGGACTTCATGAACAAGATCCTGACCCCAACCGGTCTGACTCTGGAAGAGCTGAAAGCCTCTCCGAATCACATGCTGAAATCCAAACATGTGATGCCGGGCAGAAGCAGCGAGCAGATCCTCAGTGTGAAAACCCCAAGCGGCAAGATTGAGTTTACTTCTTCCGTTCTGGCTTCCTGCAACAAGGCTGGCCATGACGCTCTGCCGATTTATCACGACTTCCGCGAGCAGCTGCCTCTGGATCAGTACCCGCTGATCCTTTCTACCGGCAGCCGTAAACCACAGCTCTTCCACTCCAGAACCTACCGCATGAGCTGGCTGACCGATCTGGAAAACTATCCGCTGGTGGAAATCCACCCAAGCGACGCCGAGAAATACGGCCTCAAGGAAGGCGATCTGGTTGACCTGACGACCCCTGTTGGCAGCATGGACTTCGTTCTCTGTGAAAACGCCGGCACCCTCAAAGGCACCGTCAACATCTACCACGGCGCCGGCGAGAAAGACATCAACTACATCATGGACGACAACTATCTGGATCCGATCTCCGGCTTCCCGGGCTTCAAATCCTACTGCTGCCGTCTGGAAAAGAAGGAGAGATAGCCATGAGTAAAATTGTTTGTGATTTGAAAAAATGCTCCGGCTGTCTGGCCTGTGTCATCGCCTGCATTGACCAGCACTACGACGAAACGGCAGAACATCCTGTGTCCTGCCGTCTCTACGAGAAAGTGACCGCTCCAAGCGGCATGGTCTGCTACAAAACAAAAAGCTGTCTGCACTGCGAAAACGCAGCCTGCATGGCAGCCTGCCCGATGGACGTCTTTGAACGCAGCCAAAACGGCTTTGTGGTTGCAGTACGCAGAGATGACTGTGTGGGCTGCAGAAAGTGCAAGGCTGCCTGCCCGCACAATATTCCGCTCTTTGATGCGGAAAACAAGATCGTCAAATGCGATGGCTGTGCAACCCGCGTTGCCTGCGGTCTGGAACCTGCTTGTGTCCGCGCCTGCAACACCGGCTGCCTGAAATTGGAGCTGGACTAAAATGGACGCGTTGATTTTAGCGGGCGGAAAAAGCAGCCGCATGGGCGGGAAGCACAAAGGCAGTCTGCTGATCGGGGAGGAAAGCTTCACCCAGCATCTGCTGAATGAGTTTCAAGCTCATGCAGATCAAGTCTTGGTGTCCTATGGCGAAATCGTCAGACAGAAACTGTCCGGCTGTCAAATCATACAGGATGAGTATAAAGACTGCGGCCCAATGGGCGGCTTGCACGCCGGACTGAAATCCTGCCGCAGTGATACCTTGATGACGGCAGCCTGCGATATGCCTCTGCTGAAATGGGAACTGTACGAATATCTGCTGACACAGCTGACAGATCATGACGCGGTGATTCCCGTAGCAGATGGACGCTGTCAGCCCCTGGCGGCGATTTACAGGAAAACGGCGCTTCCTGTCTTGGAGCGTTGTTTGCGTAACGGAGATTTCCGTATGATGAAAGCTCTGGAGCAAATCAATGTCTGCTATGCAGATGTTTCTCAGTTTGCCTTTATGCTGAAAAACATCAACACCGAGGAGGAGTATCGCTCTTTCCTGCAAGAATAACAAACGAATTCCGAGTCCTGCAGCCTAAGTTGCGGCATTGTTGCCGGAATATGGTGTCGGACCAGAGTATGACGGGAAACGGTCATGCTTTCCGTGTTTGAGAAGGAGTTCTATATGAAAAAATCCAAATTGACCAAGCTGATTTTCATGGCTCTGTGCGCTGTTTTGGGTCTCTTTGCAAAGAAGCTGATCAACCCCTTTGCCAATCTGCTTACCGACAGCCTGCATATTCCCGGTGGAATCAGCGCCGGTTTTTCTCTGATGTTCCTTGTGATTGCCGCAGAGTTGGTGCAGCTGCGCCGCTGTGGCAGCATGATGGGTGCAGTGCAGGGGGCTCTTGCCCTGATCAGCGGGCGGGTAGGCAGCATGGGAGCGCTGATGCCTTTGGGCTACTTGATGCCCGGCATCGTTATTGACTTGCTGTACCCACTGACCCGCTCCTGGTCCCAGGAAGAACGAATGGCTTTCAGCAATATGGCGGCGGCTGTCACAGCCTCGCTGACAGCAAATCTGATCGTTTTTCACCTGTGGGGAGTGGTGCTTTGTCTGTATCTGACCGTTTCCGCAGTCAGTGGACTGCTTTGGGGACTGTTAGGTGCAGCACTGGTCAAACGCCTGAAACCAATCCTATCGATGATCTAAAAGGAGCAACAAAAATGAAAAATCGTAAACTTATTGCAGCGGCTGCGCTGCTTTTGATGCTTGTGCTGCTGTTCAGCTGGCTGCATCTGAGCAGCAGAGAACAGGTTGAGGAACAGTGCGTGCAGCTGATCGTCGATGGCAAAAGCGATGAACGGAACCTTTCTGCTTTCCGTTATGAGCAGATCAGCGGTGTTCGTGTCAATGGCAAGGGGGAGGAAATTCCTGTTTCCGGACAGGGTATCTCGCTTCCTGACCTGCTGAAACAGTGCGGCGTCAGCACATATCAGCGTGTTTGCGTTGTATCTGACGACTCTTACAGCGCCGAAGTCCATGCCGACGAAGCAGAAAACGCCCACTTCCTGCTGGAAGAGGGGACACTGCGCTTAATTGTCTTTGGCGATAGCAACAGCAAACGCAGCGTCAGCGACGTCAAACAGATTATAGTAGAATAAAACAAAATATCTCCTTTTTATCCCCCTTCGAGTATGAGTGGTTTCGAGGGGGGATTTTTGTTTCATAAAATGTTCAAATAATCTTTCGTTTGAGTTTGGAAACTATTACAACAAAACTGTATATTTTTTGCATGCGATAGGATATTAATTTTCTGGAACTTCAAGAGAATTTTGCTTGATGATACAAAGGAGGCCGGTGCAAAAAGAATAATTATACAAGAAAGGTTGTGCGGAATTGAATTCCAAATTAAAAGAAAAAACATTGGAATCCCTTTCTGCGGTTCTTCCGATCACGGGCATTGTGCTGCTCATCAGCATTCTGCTTGCGCCGGTGGAGCTGGGGACAATGACGATGTTCCTTGTGGGCGCCGTCATGCTGATAGGAGGTATGGGCTTCTTCCAGTTGGGTGCCGAGATGGCGATGACACCGATCGGTGAAGGCATCGGCGTTCAGGTATCCAAAACCAAAAATATCTGGTGGGTCGTTCTCATCGGCTTTGCCATGGGTCTGATCATTACCATTTCCGAGCCGGACCTGCAGGTGCTGGCGGAACAGGTGCCATCGGTGCCGAATCTGGTGCTGATTCTGACTGTTGCCGTTGGTGTCGGTATTTTCCTGGCTTTGGCCATTGTCCGTATCCGCTATCAGATCAGTCTGTCCAAGCTCCTGATCATTCTGTATGTTTTTCTTATTGGCGCGTCCTTCTTGGTGCCTGATGCTTTTCTTGCGGTTGCCTTTGACTCCGGCGGCGTGACCACCGGACCAATGACGGTACCGTTTATTATGGCGATGGGTGTCGGTCTCGCTTCTCTGCGAGGGGACAAAAACTCCGCCAGCGACAGCTTCGGTCTGGTTGCGCTCTCCAGCGTCGGACCAATTCTTGCAGTGCTCGTATTAGGCTGCTTCTATCGTCCGACGGAGGCGGCGTACTCCATGTCGGATGTTGCCAGCGTGGGAACCACCCGCGATGTGGTGCAGGTATTCTTTCACGAAATTCCGGAATACGCCAATGAGGTCTTTATTTCTCTGGCACCGATCGCAGCAGTGTTTGCGATTTTCCAGTTCCTGACCCACCGCTATCAGAAGCGACAGATCAAACGAATCATCGTGGGTCTCCTTTATACATACTTGGGTCTGGTGCTCTTCCTCTGCGGTGTTAATGTGGGCTTTGCGCCGGTGGGCGCCCTGATCGGCAAAGAACTGGCGTCTCTCAGCTTCAACTGGGTTATTGTTCCGATCGGTATGCTGATCGGTTACTACATCGTCAAAGCGGAGCCTGCCATTCAGGTATTGAACCATCAGGTAGAGACCGTCACCGACGGCGCGATCTCCGTGAAAGCCATGAACCGCTCCATGTCCATCGGTGTTGCGATCAGTATCGGCACCGCGATGCTGCGTGTTCTGCTGGGTATTCCGATCCAGTACATCATCATTCCGGGCTATATCGTCGCCTTGCTGATGTCTGTGTTTGTTCCGAAAATTTTCGTCGGTATCGCATTCGACTCCGGTGGCGTAGCCAGCGGTCCGATGACTTCGACCTTCCTGCTGCCGCTGAGCATCGGCACTTGCCAGGCTCTCGGCGGTAATCTGATGACCGATGCCTTCGGTGTGGTTGCGCTGGTTGCGCTGACTCCACTGATCGCTATTCAGATCATGGGTCTTGTTTATAAATTCAAAACCGATAAGCTCCAGAAAACTGCTCTGCAGCCTACCGGAATTAGCGATGACAGCGATGAAATCATTGATCTGGAGGTGGCATGGTAGATGGAACAAAAAGCAAATAGACGCTATCAGCTGCTTGTGCTGATCGCCTCCCCAAAACTGACGGATAAAGCGGCAGATCTGTTCCTGAAGAGCGCTCTGCCCATTCAGTACCGCTTCTACGCGGAGGGGACTGCCTCCAGTCAGATCATGGATACATTGGGTCTGGGCAGCAGCGATAAAGGTGTGCTGATCAGTACCGTGCCGGAATCCTTCGGCAAGCTGATGCTGGGCAAACTGCATTCGGAGCTGCGTCTCGATGCAGTCAACAGCGGCATCGCTTTCACCATTCCGCTGACAGCGGCAAACAATCTGCTGCTGCGTATGATGACGCACACAGCGGAAGTCATCGAAGGTTCCGACAAGGGAAGGAAGGAGATTTATATGTCTGAATCTACATATGTGCTCATTGCAGCCATTGTGAACCGCGGCTTTGGCGGAGAAGTGATGGATGCTGCAAGAGCAGCCGGCGCCCGCGGCGGTACCTTGATGCACAGCCGCAGCATCGGAAGCGAAGAAGCCACAAATGTTTGGGGCTTGGGTGTCCATGAGGAAAAAGAACTGGTGCTGATTCTTGCCGACCATGAGATGAAAGTCGGCATCATGCGTGCCATCAGCGAACGCTGCGGCATGCACAGCGAGGCAGAGGGCCTGGTTCTGTCCCTGCCGATCGACAGCGTCATGGGTATATAATCGAAAAAACCTCCTGCTGATTTCGGCAGGAGGTTTCTTTGTGCATTCTTTTCAGAAAGCAGTTTCCAATATGGAGCTGTATGGTGGAGTTTTAACGAAAATACAAAATTCTTTCAAAAAACAGCTATTATTGATATTTTCAATAGGATTTTTTAAGTAAATTCACGAAAAAAGACCGCTTCCCGCAAGGGAAACGGCCTTTTTTTATAGGTTTTGAATTAAGCTTCGGTAGCGTAACCGGCGTCGGTCCAAGCTTTCATACCGCCTTCGAGAGTGAAGACTTTGGACATATCATAGCCCAGAGCGGACAGAGCGTTGGTGGTAGCCTGAGCGTAGCGTTTACCGGAGTAGCAGATTACAACGACATTTTTGTCCAGATCTTTGGTAGCTTCCAGCATGGTAGCCAGACCTGCATTGAAGTCGCCTTCTTTTGCAGCGTCCATGTCGTAGCTCAGAGAGCCTTTGATGTGACCGGCTTTATGGTCGTCAGCTTTGCGAACATCGAAGAATACATAGGAATCATCTTCCAGAACAGCCAGAGCATCAGCAGGGGCGATGTAGTTCATAGCAACATCATCTTTGAATGCTTCGGACCATGCTTTGAAGCCGCCTTCCAGAGTGTAAACTTTGGACATATCGTAGCCCAGAGCGGAGAGAGCGTTGGTGGTAGCCTGAGCGTAGGATTTACCGGAGTAGCAGATGATTACGATATTTTTGTCCAGACCGCGGGTAGCCAGCTGCATGGTAGCAACGCCGTGAGCAAAGTCACCTTCTTTTGCAGCATCCATATCGTGAGCAGCAGCGCCCGGAATGGTAGCAGCGGAGGAGTCAGCAGCTTTACGAACGTCGAAGAATACGTAATTTTCATCACCCAGAACTTTAGCAGCATCAGCAACAGAGATGTACTGCATAGCTACGTCAGTTTCAGGAGCTTTGATGTCATCTGCGATCAGAACTTCTTTGTTTGCTTTGTTCCAAGCAGTGAAACCGCCTTCCAGAGTATAAACTTTGGACATATCGTAGCCCAGAGCGGACAGTACGTTGGTGGTAGCCTGAGCGTAGCGTTTACCGGAGTAGCATACGATAACCAGATTTTTGTCCAGATCTTTGGTTGCATCCTGCATTACTTTAACGCCTGCTTCAAAGTCGCCTTCTTTTGCAGCGTCCATGTCGTAAGCCAGAGCGCCCGGAATGGTAGCTTTTGCGGAGTCAGCAGCTTTGCGTACGTCGAAGAATACGTAAGAATCATCGTTCAGAACTTTCTCAGCATCGTCAACGGTGATGTACTGCATTGCTACGTCGGAAGCAGGAGCTTCGATTTTAGCAGGAGCTTCTTCCGGAGCAGAAGTTGCTTTGCCGGCTTCGGACCAAGCGGTGAAGCCGCCTTCCAGAGTGTAAACTTTGGACATATCGTAGCCCAGAGCAGACAACACGTTGGTGGTAGCCTGAGCGTAGCGTTTGCCGGAGTAGCAAACCAGAATGATGTTTTTGTCCAGATCTTTGATTGCAGGGGTCATGGTAGCAACGCCTGCTTCAAAGTTGCCTTCTTTTGCAGCATCCATGTCGTAAGCCAGAGCGCCAGGGATGGTAGCAGCAGAGGAGTCAGCAGCTTTACGAACGTCGAAGAACACGTAGCTGTCGTCATTCAGCAGAGCTTCTGCTTCGTCAACGGTTTTGTACTGCATAGCAACATCGGAAGCAGGAGCTTCTACTTTGTTTTCTGCAGGTGGGGTAGTGGTAGCCTGTTCCTGAGTGCAGCCGGCCATCATAGTGAGAACCATCAGCGCGCACATCAGAGCAGCAAGAATTCTTTTCATGGTAAACCTCCATAAACATAATATTGCTTTTGAAAAGCAAGGAAAGAATAGCAAAGCGACAGACTTTTGTCAATCATAGGAATTTTTCCAACGGACAAAAGGCAGTGTCTCCATAGATTTTATCTATGGATCGGTCGTTGACAAGTGTGGAAAGTCTCAGTTAAACTGGTTACAAAATATCCTTTGCAACAGGAGATATAAAATGAAACAAACGAACAAAAAGCACTTGCTTCTGCTGCTCCTTTTTGCGTTGCTGATCCTGTTGACCTGGAAGCTGTCCACTGTTTTGTCACCGCAGGAGCTGCAGCTGCTTCTGTCCCGCTTTGGCAGTGCCGCTCCGCTGGCATATATCGGTCTGTGGGTGCTTTTACCTGCTTTTTTCTTTCCGGTGCCGATCCTGGCACTGGCAGGCGGACTGCTTTTCGGATTGTTTCGCGGCAGTATCTACACCTTTCTGGGAGCTGTCCTCAACTGCAGCCTGATGTTCTTCATGGCTCGTTCCTTCGGACGAGAACAGGTACGGAACATGCTACAGCGAAAGCTCAGTCCCGACTGGCAGCGGCGCCTGAACACTGCAGCAGGGAAGCAGGGCTTTCTTCTGCTGATCATTCTGCGCCTGATTCCTGCCGTACCCTATAATCTGATCAATTACAGCTTCGGTCTGACAGAGATGAGCTTTCGTTCTTATCTGTTGGCTTCGGCATTGGGCATCATCCCCGGTACATTGGCCTTCATCAACATCGGCGACAAGGTATTGGATGTGACATCGGCATCCTTCTGGCTTGCCATTGCCTTGCTTTTGCTTCTGTTGGCAGTTACAACAGTGCTGGGTAAGAAACTTCTTCCATCCTCAACAAACAACGACAAGGAGAGCGAAAACAATGACAAAGAAACATAATTATGGACGCTGGATCACCGTAGCGCTGATTCTTCTGGCGGTACTGCTGTACTTCTGTGTACCTTCTGTGAAAAATACCGTGGACACGGTGACCTCCGTGCTGGGTTCGGCCAACGTAGATGCCGTCATCGAGTATATCCGTTCCTTTGGCGCATTTGCCGTGGTGGTATCCTTCAGCCTGATGGTCTTTTCTTCTCTGCTGGCACCGCTGCCGGCCTTCCTCATCACCGTTTCCAATGCTGCCATTTTCGGCTGGTGGCAGGGCGCTATCCTGTCCTGGAGCTCCGCAATGGTGGGTGCAGCCCTTTGCTTCCTCATCGCACGCGCACTGGGTCGTGATGTGGTGGAAAAATTCGCAGGCAAGGGTGCGCTGGCAGCCGTAGAGGGCTACTTTGAAAAATACGGCAGCAAAACCATTCTGGTCTGCCGTCTGCTTCCTTTTGTTTCCTTCGATGCGGTCAGCTACTTTGCAGGTCTCACTCCAATCAAATTCCTGCCGTTCTTCCTCGCGACCGGAATCGGCCAGCTGCCGGCAACCATTGTGTACTCCTACGTTGGAGGTATGCTGACAGGAGGTGCAAGATGGCTGGTGACCGGTCTGCTTTGTCTCTTTGGTCTGGGCATTTTCAGCACCATCCTCAAGCAGATGTATGACACCTATCAGGCAAAGAAGGCGCAGAAATAATGGCACGATCCGGACTGACAGGTATGAAAATCCATCAGGGCTTGTCTTTTTCAAGCTTACTGATGCACGTTCCCAAAGCGGAAGCTTTGTTCTGGCCCGGCTGTGCGCTGCTGAATCTGGACGGAGAACTTCTGGAGAAAACGCTTGCTGTCCTCCGTCGTGCAGAGCCGACGATCCAGCTCTGCACCTGCTGCTGCGGACAGCCCAGTGCGTATCTTTTTCCTCAGCAGGCAAAGAAAGGGCAGGAGCGACTCCGTACTTTGCTGAAACAGCAGGGGGTACAGCGCATCTATACCGCTTGCCCCAACTGCACGATCCAACTGAAACAACTGCATGCCTGCGATGTTTATTCTGTGTGGCCGTTATTGGCTCAGCTTTGTGATAAAGAGGATATTCAGCACACAGAGGGTTCCTTTATCTGGCATGACCCCTGCGTCACAAAGCGCGACGCGGAGCAGCAGAATGCCGTGCGTCAGCTTCTGAAACTCAGCGGCTGCGATGTCATTGAACCGACACACAACGGCGCAAACACCATCTGCTGCGGAAACTTCCACATGCTGCATACGCTGCGTCCGGAAAAGTCGGCGGAAGTTTGTCAGCGCCGACTCAGTGAATTTCCGCAGGAGCGCAGGATCCTCAGCAGCTGTGAAGGCTGCCTGGGAGCGTTCCGAGGCGAAGGCAGAGACTGTCTTCATCTGCTGGAGCTGCTCTTTGGAGCCAGTGTTCAGCGCGGCTGGGGGAATCGCTTCCGTACAACATTTCAACAGAAATATCAAAAGCCTCGGTAAAGACCGAGGCTTTTTTGTTTAGCGAATATCTTTGTAGCGGCGGGCGATTTCATTGATGTCCACGCCGGCACGGTACAGGCAGCGCAGCCAGAACATTTGCCACATGGTCCACAGGGGGAAGCGTTTTTCGTAGCGTCGCCCGGAGGTGACGATGCATCCCGGCAGCACATGCAATGGGATTTTCTGTTGTTTCATGCGGCGGGACAGTTCGTAGTCCTCCATGATGGGCAGATCGGGGAAGCCGCCCTGCTGAAGAAACAGTTTTCGCTGCATCCAGATACCCTGATCGCCGAAAGCGATGTGACTTTTTTTAGCACGGCGGTTGGACAGGTAGGTGTTGCAGCCCATGAACGGTCCGTTGTAGTCAAAAGCAATGTGGAAGCAGCCGAACTGCGCGCCTTTTTCAATCGCATCGGAAATTTGTGCGTGAGCATCCACAGGCAGCCGACTGTCGCAGTGTACAAACCAGATCACATCGGAAGTGGCGTGCTTCGCTGCACAGTTCATCTGCTTGGCGCGTCCTTTCGGGCAGGCGATGACAGGATATTTTCCACCGATTTGTGTCAAGGTGTCGTCGCTGCAGCCGCCATCGGCAAAAAGAATTTCCCAGTCGCCGGGGAGTTTCTCCAGCTGCTCCAGACAGGCGGCGATTTTGGCGCTTTCATTATAAATGGGGATGATGAGAGAAATTTTCATACTAACCTCGCAGGAAATTCTTGCGGACATAGTTGTTCAGAAGTTTCCGCAGGAAATCCTCATTGATGTAGTCCTTGATTTTTGCCAGTGTGTCGGCGTTGCTGAGCGGGCGGTCCGGCTGAGAATACTCACGCAGAGCCATAGCGCACCAGGTCACACCGCGCAGGCAGGTGACCGTGAAGAACAGCGGCAGACGCTCCGACAGACAGGAAGTATCCATGCGCCCGTTCATGGCTTTCTCATAAAGTTCCACAAAGCCGCGAATTTCATCAGGGGTCAAAATTACATCGGTTTTCCAGAACGTTGTGGTAGGAACGAGGAAATGTCCCAGGTCCTGTGCCGCTTCGGAGAGCAGTGGTTTTTCCCAGTCGATGAGATAACTGTTTCCTTCTTTATTGATGAGGAAGTTACCGGAGTTGACCTCCGTATTAACGATGCACTTTGGAGCAGAGGAGCCATCACAGAGAGGCAGCCTGCCGATTTCGGAGATAAGTTCTTCCAGCAGACGCACAATGACAGGATCAGCCTGTTCCCAGTCAAAATAATGTGTGAACATTTCCATGCACTCATCATAGATCGCCTTGGCAGGGTGAGCCGGCTCCATGAGCTGATGCCCGGCAGGCACAGGCGTGCTGTGAATGTCGGCAAAAATCTCTGCCGCTTTCTGTAAATCGCGGCGATAATCCAGTGGCCGACCGGGCAGCCATTCCATGACAAGGGTACCGTAAGGAAGAATAGACTTGCTGTTATCGCAGAAGAGAGCCTTCGGTGTTCTGCCGCTGGCTTCCAGATTTTTGAGAGCGGAAAATTCATATTCGATTTGGTTTTCCAAGTGCATCTGGCTGCCGGTGTTGATGCGCAGAACCAGCTTCTGCTGCGTCAGTGGATGGATAAAGCTGAAATTCTGATTGTACTCACCCTGTCCCAACAGAGCAAAGGACAGCTCGGTACCCATAGGCAAGCCCAGCGGGCGCAAAAAGCATTCACTTTGTACATAAGATTGAAACTCAGGTCGATTTAGCACAGGGACACACCTTCTTTCCGGATTTGTTCAAGGAAACGGGCAGTATAACTGCCGTTTCCGGCAATGGTTTTCCACAGAGACCGCAGGTCGTCGGGATTGTCCACATCGTCGCAGGGGAGAGCGGGCAGAACGGAGAAGCCGGCTTGTTCCGCGGCGGCGAGGGTATTTTCCCAGACGGTGGAGCCGCCGTAAGTCTGACTGCGGAACAGCGCAGGGCAAGGTTTCTTGGAACCCACCAGATAATAGCCGCCGTCGGGGGTGGGGCCGAGCGTTACATCGGCTTGTTCCAATGCACGAAATCCGCTTTCCAGCTGTGCAGAGGAGAGCAGCGGCAGGTCACTGCCCGTGAGGATACAGCTTTCATAGCCCAAAGTCAACACATTCTCCATGGCGTGGAGCATTTTAGCTCCCAAGTCCTCACCATCCTGAGGGAAGAAAGCCTTCGCCGTAGGGAAAATCTTCTTCAGCTGTTCCCAGTCGGGGTCAGCCGTATAGGCAACAAACAAGTCGGCAGGGAAACATTCATACAGCTGTGCCAAGTCCTGCAAAAAGGCAGTGTGGAGATCGGCACATTGCTGTGGAGACAGAATCGGCAGCAGACGTGTCTTTGTCTGTCCCGCTTTGGGAACACGGGTAAAGCAAATGACAGCACGTTTCATCTTAGTCCTCCACAACGAAATCCAGTTTCAGCCAGCTTTCGTAGAGATTGCGGCGGAATGCGGCAGCATCTTTGGCAACAGGCAGGTTGAGGATGGTTTTGCCGTTTTCACAAGGCATAAGGGAACCATCCTGTAGATGCTCCTCGGAGATGTCACAGGCGGTCAAATGGTCTTCGAACAGCTCGGGGTAGAGCAGATATGCCGCAGCGATCGCATCCCAGCAGTAGGAGCCTTCTTCGCCGTAAATTTCCCTGCGGCAATCGAAGCGGTAGCCGCATTTGCGGGCAACATAGGCACTGACAGGGCGCTTGTCGATCTCCATTTTCTCCATGAATTCCTCTTTCGGCAGGTAGGAGACCGACAGACAGTTGTTGCCGGTGATAATGGAAAGATTCTTGCCGTGGGTAAAGACCTCAGCGGAAGCATGGGCGTTGATGGAGAAGTTCAGTTCCGGGCAGTGAACGCCGTGGGTGTACAGCTTCTCGGTGATACCGCCCATGAGGACACAGCGCTCCAGTTTGTCGAAAATCTGCGGATCGATGAGCCATGCGCCGTAGAGATTGGTCATGGAACCGATGGCGAGCACAGATACTTCGCCGGGGTAACGATTTGCCATATCCACGATAAACTGTGCCGCTTCGGAACGGGGATCTTCGTTTGCTTCAGCGCCTTTGAGCAGCGGCAGGGCAGAGCAGCCGACCTCCTGCAGCAGTTGTCGGGATGCTTCGTAAACCTGCGCCGCTGTGCCGTTAGCGAAGGTGCAGATAAAGCCCAGCAGATCCACTTTGTCCCGATTTCCCAGCACATAAAGAAAAGCCAGCGCATCGTCCATCGGGTAACCGTCGATGCCCATGGTATTGTCGCAGTCAAAAATCACTTTTTTCAGCATAATGACCTCCAAGGATTGCAATATATCTTCATAATACCCGATTCAACCCGGCTTGTCCATTGTTCTCACCATAGGAAAAAATCCTAAAAATCGGAAATTTGATTGATTATTTCAATGAAGTGTTCATTTCAAGCGGAACAGCTTGACGATTTAGCTCCTTTCCTCTATTCTAATAAAGAACTGTGTTAGCACAGACTAATCATAAGAAAAGGAAGGGAATTTTATGATGAAGAAATGGCTGGCTCTGCTGCTGGCAGGCATAATGAGCCTGAGCGGCTGCTCCGCTTCCAAGCAGAGCATCGATCCGCAGAATGCAAGCTGGGATGAAATCGTGGAAGCTGCAAAAGGCAGCACCGTCACTTTTTACGGCTGGGGCGGCGACGAAAACCGCAACAACTGGCTCAACACCACTGTTGCCGAGCAGGTGAAGGACAAATACGACATTACTCTGGAAGTGGTAGGCATGGATATCAACGATATTCTTGCCAAACTTTCCGGTGAAAAACAAGCCAATGCCACCAAAGGCAGCATCGATATGATCTGGATCAACGGCGAGAACTTCTATTCTGCCAAGGAAAACGGTCTGCTCTACGGCCCATTTACCGATAAACTTCCAAACATGGAAAACTACATTGATCTGGACGATCCGGAAACTCTCAACGACTTCTGCATGCCGATCGACGGCTACGAAGCTCCTTACGCAAAAGCGCAGATGGTCCTGTTCAATGACAGTGCTGTGACTCCGGAAACTCCTGCCAATGCTGCAGAATTCATGGAATTCTGCAAGAAATACGAAGGCAAAGTGACCTATCCGGCTCTGCCGGACTTCACCGGTTCTGCCTTTGTCCGCAACATCATTTACGATCTCTGCGGCTGGGAGCAGTTCCAGACCATGGAAGCTGACTATGATACCGTGAAAACCGCCATCGAGCCGGCGCTGGATTACCTCCGCCAGTTGAACCCATACCTGTGGAATCAGGGCAAATCCTTCCCGGAATCCTCCACCAAAGTGGATGCCATGTTTGCTGACGGCGAAGTAGTGATGAACATGAGTTACAGCCCATTCTCCGTGGCTACCGGCATTGATCAGGGTATCTATACCGATACCACCCGCACTTTCGTCTTTGACAACGGCACCATCGGCAACACCAACTACATGGCGATTGCCTACGATGCACCAAACAAAGCCGGTGCAATGGTTGTCATCAACGAGATCATCTCCGCGGACATCCAGCTGACTCAGTACGCACAGCTGAAAGAACTGCCTGTCGTTGCCACCGACAAGCTGAGCGCTGACGAAAAGGCCGCCTTTGGTGCAGTAGACCTTGGTCAGGGCGTACTCTCTCAGGCAGAACTGCTGGCACACCGCCTGCCGGAAATGCCTGCAAGCCTCGTTCCGATCATCGAGGAAATTTGGCTCAACGAAGTAGTTGGCAAGTAGAATAAAATACGCTACAATAGAAAACGGTGCATGTTTGCACCGTTTTTTCTATGTCGGGAGGTATCTATGAAACGATCCTATACTCCATATTTATTACTGCTGCCGTTTTTCGTCATTATGGCGCTGATTCTTGTTTCCATCTGGAATGTACTGCTGCAAAGTCTGGGCTACATTCCCGCTTTCGGTCTGACGACGCTGACCTTGGATTACTACAAAGCAGTCTTTCAGCAGGAGGAATTTCTCTCTGCATTGGAAGTCAGCCTGCGCATTGCCCTGCAGTCCGCACTGTTGGCGACAATGCTGGGTGTACTACTGTGCTATGCTTTGGTGAAGCGCGGACACAGCAAGGGCGAGCTGCTCTATCTGGTGCGCCTGCCCATTCTCATGCCCCATGCAGTGGTTGCGGTTTTTGTTATTAGTCTGTTCTCGCAGACAGGGCTCTTCGCCCGCATCGCTTATATGCTGGGCTTTATTATAGACTTTAATCAGTTTCCTGCCTTGCTCTACACGGAAAACTACGGCGCAGCCATCGCGGCTTACCTTTGGAAAGAGATCCCTTTCGTTGCCTATTTTGTTCTCGCACTGATGAGCAGTATCAGCAGTACATTGGGGGAAGCGGCGGAAAACCTCGGGGCATCGCCGTGGCGCAGTTTCTTCCAAATCACGCTGCCACTGAGCCTTCCTGCCGCGCTGAAAGCATTTCTCATTATCTTTATCTTCGCATTTGGCGGCTATGAACTGCCTTTCCTCCTGGGCACCACCGTTCCGAAAGCTCTGCCGGTGCAGGCGTATATGGCCTACACCAGCCCGGAACTCCGTGACAGACCGTATGCCATGGCGATGAACGGCGTGATTCTGTTCCTGTCGCTGGCAATGGCCTTGCTCTATGCCTTGCTGACCCGCAAGCTGCTGAAACAAACAGGAGGTAGGGAATGATGAAGCAACAGACCTTTCTAAAGCTGATTTTATTGATCACAGGTGTCAGCATTCTGCTGCCCATCGCGGTACTGCTGTTGTGGAGCGTTACAGGCCGCTGGCCCTGGCCGAATCTCCTGCCGGAAAGCTACACGCTGCGTACTCTGCAGGAGCTGTTCTTCGGTTCGGCAAAGCTGCCGGATCTTCTCCTGAGCAGTATCACGCTGGCAGCCATTGTAGCATTCTTAGCTACTGTTGTGGGCATCCTCACAGCAAGAGCCACAGAGTTTTATGACTTCAAAGGAAAAAGCTTCGTGCGTATAGGCAGCTTCCTGCCGCTTTTGGTTCCGGGCACCGTTTTTGCCATGGGCATCCAGATCACGCTGATCCGCCTTGGACTCAGCGATACATTAGTCGGTGTTGTGATCGTCCACCTGATCGCCGCCGTACCGTACTGCATTACCATCATGACTGATGTGACCCGTGCGGTAGGTCAACGCATGGAGGAGCAGGCTATGGTACTGGGAGCAGGACCGTTCACGGCTTTTTTCCAAGTGACATTACCGGCTCTGCTGCCGGGGATCCTGTCCTCCATGAGCATGGGCTTTATTTTGTCCTACAGCCAGTATTTCAGCACGCTGCTGATAGGCGGCGGACGGGTAAAAACCTTGGCTCTCGTCCTGGTTCCTTACATCCAAAGCGGTGACCGTGCTCTTTCCGCAGTATATTCTGTGGTCTTTGTAGGCTCGGCATTGCTGATTTTCTTCCTGTTTGAAGCGTTGATCCATCATCTTGAGAGGGGAGAGGAAACCCGATGAAACTGAATATTGAACATGTAACAGTGAATATAGGAAAAGACTGCATCCTGCCCGATATCAGTCTGCAGGCGGCGCAGGGAGAGTTCCTGTCTTTGCAGGGCCCTTCCGGCTGCGGCAAAAGCACCCTGCTGAAAGCCATCGCAGGTATCCTTCCGGTGGAACAGGGACAGATTTTTCTGGATGGGCAGGACATCACGCAGATGCCCATTCATAAAAGAGGAACAGTCATCGTTTTTCAGGATATGCGTCTGTTTCCCAATATGAATGTGGAGGACAACATTGCCTTTCCGCTGAAGATGCAGCGGCTTCCCAAAGCACAGCGCCTGCAGACAGCGCGGGAGCTTCTGGAAAAAGTACAGCTGGCCGGCTATGGAAAGCGCCGGATCCATCAGTTGTCGGGCGGACAGCAGCAGCGAGTTGCGCTGGCCAGAGCGCTGGCTGCAAAGCCGAAACTGCTGCTTCTGGATGAGCCTTTTTCCGCGCTGGACGAGGAACTGCGTCAGGGAATGCGCGAGCTGGTGCTGAAGCTCCATCGCGATTTCAATATGACCACGATCATGGTCACCCACGACCGTCCGGAAGCACTCAGTATGTCCGACCGCATCATCGCCATGTCCAACGGACAAATTGTGGATATTTTGAAGAAAAGCACTTAAACTGCCCATTTCGCTGAAGCGCTCCGTCTGACACAGGAGCGGCTGGACAGCAAGAACTTCTATGCCTTTAACCCCGCTTTCGATAAGCCGAAAATGCCGCGTCGTTAGGAGGGAGGACTATGCCGAGACTGTATCTCAGCCCCTCGCTGCAGGAGTTTAACCTCTATGCAGGCGGCGGCAACGAAGAATACTACATGAATCTGCTGGCGGATGAAATGGAGCCCTATCTCATTTCCAGCGGTATCACATATCTGCGCAGCGATCCTGCCACACAGGAACTGCAGGACGTGATCCGCCAGTCCAACGCCTCGGATATCGATCTGCATCTTGCGCTGCACTCCAACGCAGCAGGCGAGGGCAAGGAGGGTCAGGTTCGGGGCGTGGAGGTCTACTACGATCCCAACGATGCCTTCTCCCGCAAAGCAGTGGAGCTTCTGGCGGAGGAGATGCGTCAGATTTACCCACTGCCCTCCGAGATCCGCATCCTGCCCACAACGAGGCTGGCGGAAGTGGTTCGCACAGATATGCCGGCGGTGCTTCTGGAGGTTGCCTACCATGACAACTGGGAGGATGCTCAGTGGATCCGCGACAATCTGGGCAATATCGCCCAGGCGGTGGTCAAGGGAGTCTGTGCTTACTTCGGAGTGCCCTTTGTCCCGCCGCAGCCTCTGCGTATCGGCACTGTCCATACCGGCGGCGCGAACTTGAATCTCCGTCGCTTCCCAAGCACAGAGGCGCAGGTTTTAGTCCAAATTCCAAACAACAGCAAGCTGCTGGTCTATTCCCAAATCGGCAACGGCTGGTCTGTGGTAGGCTTTGGAGGCTTTACAGGCTACGCAAAAAGCGAGTATATCATCTGAATCAAAGCCCTCTCGACAGAGAGGGCTTTTTCCGTTCTTGACGGCGCACAAGCTTTGGAGTATGATGAAACAAACAGGAAAAAGGGGAGATTTTGATGAATCTGGACGAGATCCGTCTTATCATTGACGGCTTGGATAAAGAGATCACCGCTCTGCTGGTGAAGCGCATGGAAGTGACCCGTGATGTGGCGGCATACAAGAAAGCCCACGATCTGCCGATCTACCATCCGGAGCGGGAAAAAGCAGTCATTGCCAAAGTTTCTGCGCTGGCGGGGGAAGAGTACGCTCCGTACATTGCGTCCATCTACCAGAACATGATGGATGAGAGCAAGAAGTATCAGGAAAAGTACTTGGACGAGCACAAATAAGCATTGACAAGGCATAGAAAAAAGTTCATAATAATAGTTGGAAACCTGTAACATTATGGCGAATGGCGTCGCAAGCCCGCCAAGTTCTGAAAACGAAGGAGAATAATCGTGGTAAATTACGACAAAATTATTGAAATTCTCAACGCAAACATGGTTCTGGCTACCGGCTGTACCGAACCTGGTGCGATCGCTCTGACTGCAGCAGCTGCTGCTGAAAAACTGGGCGAAACCGTAGAAACTCTGGACGTCATTGCCAGCGGCAACATCATCAAAAACGCTTACTCTGCCGGCATCCCGGGTACCGGCCTGACCGGCATCGAATACGCTGCAGCAATCGGTGCAATCGTTGCAAAACCGGAAAAACAGCTGGAAGTGATCAACGGTATCACCGCTGAACAGCTGGACACCGCAAAAGCAATGGTTGCTGCTAAAAAAGTTTCTCTGGACCTGTCCAAAGATCCGGAAAAACTCTACATTGAAGTGATCGCAAAAGGCAATGGCCATATGACCAAAGCCATCGTTGCAAAAGCTCACACCAACCTCTGCTATCTGGAAAAAGACGGCGAAGTTCTCATGGATACCCGCAGCCCATCCGCTGAAGGCGGCAAAGCAGGCATTGATGTTCGCGAGTATCTCTCCGTTGCAAAAATCCATGAATTCGCTACCACCGTTGATGTAGAAAAACTGGATATCATCAAACAGTCCGTTGAAGTAAACTCCATCATCGCCGGCGAAGGTATGAAAAACGATTACGGTCTGATGATCGGTAAATCCATGGAAAAAGAGATCAAACAGGGCATCCGTGCTTACGACTGCATCAACTACTCCATGATGATCGCAGCAGCTGCTGCTGACGCTCGTATGGCAGGCGCAGACTTCTCTGTTGTTACCAACTCCGGTTCCGGTAACCAGGGTATCTCTTCCTCCGTTCCGGCAATCGCTATCGCTGAATACATGGGCAAAAACCGTGAAGAACTGCTCCGCGCAGTAACCATCAGCTCCCTGATGGCAATCTACATCAAAGCTCAGTTCGGTAAACTGTCCGCATTCTGCGGCGCAACTGTAGCAGCTTCCGGTACCGCAGCAGCAATCACCTACATGCTGGGCGGCGGCGTAAAAGAAATGGAATACGCAGTATTCAACATGATCGGTAACGTAACCGGTATGTGCTGCGACGGTGCAAAACCTGACTGCGCCCTGAAGATCGCTACCTGCGTTAACGCAGCATGGCAGGCAGCTCTGCTGGCTATGAAAGGCATCCGCGTACAGTCCAACGAAGGTATCGTTGACGAAGACGTTGACAAGACCATCGCAAACTTCTGCCTGCTGGGCAACGAAGGTTCTGTGGAACTGGACCGTCTGATGCTGAACATCATGCTGGAAAAAGCAGCAAAATAGTTTTGAATTCAAAAGGACTCCTTCGGGAGTCCTTTTTTTGCGTCCGCGAGCATACAATGCTCTGAAAGGACGGGAGAGCATGAAAAAAACAGGCTATACCTATCGAAATAAAAGCAAAACTCCGCCCAAACCCCGCTGGACAGTCTGGGATATTCTCTTTCTGCAAATCTGCCTCTGTCTGCTTTTGGGCTTGGGTGTGTGGCTCAATGTGGGGGATCTGCGGCTGTGGCTGAACGATGCGCTGAACGCTCCGCCGCTGAAACTGCCGCAGGTGGAGCAGGAGCAGCTTCAGGAGGCGGTGGAGACCTTCCTGAATCAGTACATCTATGAAGAACCGCAGGGCATGGGCGGCCTGTATCCTTTGGCAGAATTGCCGTTTTCGGCGGCAGAAGCGCCGGAAGGCATGAGTTTCCGGCAAGTTGCGGCGGAGCAGGAGCTTTGCACCCCTCTGAGCGGAAGCATCACATCCTACTTCGGCTATCGGGAGCATCCCATCACAGGAAAGCCGGACTTCCATACGGGCATTGATATTGCCGCCCTGGAGGGCACAGCCATTCACTGTGCTGCTGACGGAAAAGTGACCGAAGCCGGCTGGTCGGACATTTACGGCAACTATCTTGTGGTGAGCCATTCGGAGAATTTCCAAACAAAATATGCCCACTGCAGCCGCCTCATTGCACAGCAGGGGGATGTTCTGCGGCAAGGAGAACGCATCGCGCTGGTGGGCAGCACCGGTGTCTCCACCGGCCCGCACCTGCACTTTGAGTGCATCGTGGAGGAGCTGCGCTGTGACCCGCTGTGGCTGCTGCCTCTATGATTTCTTTCAAGCTCTTCGGAATGAACGTTCGCCTGCATTTTTCCTTTTTGCTGCTGCTGAGCATCTTCCTTCTATTAGAACAGCTGGAGCAGGGAAGCCGCTTTTTGCTTGCGGTGCTGTGGCATGAGCTGGGGCATCTGCTGGTGCTGCTCGCACAGAAACAGCAGGTGACGCTGCTGGACTGCTCTGCCTTTGGCATCCGCATGGAGCGCAGCAGCTGCGGAACATTTTGGCAGGACTTTCTGCTCCATCTGGCAGGTCCTGCCTTTAATCTGCTGGCGACGCTTTTCTTGCTGCCGTGGAATAAACTGAGCGCCATCTTCCATCTGGTGCTGGCGACTCTGAATCTGCTTCCCATCCTGCCTATGGACGGCGGAAATCTGGCAGCATTGGTGCTGGGGCAGCTGCTTCCTCCCCGCGCTGCAGAACGCAGCTGCCGCTTGCTTTCCGCGTTGACATGGACGCTTCTGCTGATTTTGGGAGCATGGCTTTTTCTGCGCCATTGGAACCCCGCCATGCTGATTTTCACGATTCTGCTGGCTTTTCAGTGCAGCGCTTGACAAAAGCGATTTTTCCCTCTATAATATCTGTCCGCAAACAAATTTTATCAACAGAATGTGAGGGAGAAGAATCGTGTTTCAGCCAACAGAACAAGACGAACGCCGTTATTTGAAGCAGGTGCTGAGCCGTCTGCAGATGCAGCGCGACAAGCTGCAGGCGCAGATTGATGCAGCAGCCGAGCAGGTTTTGGAGATGAAGCGTCAGCTTTGGGAAGAGCAGGCGGATATGGATACCAAGGAACTGGTCGCCAACCGCATCAATGTCAGCGATGAAATGGACCGCGGTGAGGAGATCATCCGCGAGGCAGCCCGCATCGATAAGCTGATCCTCTCCCCATATTTCGGGCGCATCGACTTCAACGAAGCAGGCGCCGCCAATACACAGAATATCTATCTGGGCATCCATGCTTTTGAGGATGAGGAGAGCAAGGAAAACCTCATCTACGACTGGCGTGCGCCCATTTCTTCCATGTTCTACGACTTTGAATCCGGACCGGCCCACTTTACTGCGCCAATGGGTATCATCGAGGGCGACATCAGTCTGAAACGTCAGTACCGCATCGTTCGCAGCGAGATGGAGTACATGATCGAGTCCGCCATGAACATCAACGACGAAGTCCTGCAGAAGGAGCTGTCCCGCAGCTCCGACGAGAAAATGAAAAACATCGTCGCTACCATTCAGAAGGAGCAGAACCGCATCATCCGCGATGAAAATGCCAAAGTGCTCATCATTCAGGGTTCTGCCGGTTCAGGAAAAACCTCAATCGCACTGCATCGCGTGGCCTTCCTGCTGTATCGCTTCAAGCAGGAGCTGAACTCCCGAAACATCCTCATCCTCTCACCGAATAAGGTTTTCGGCAGCTACATCAGCAACGTCCTGCCGGAGCTGGGCGAGGAAAACATTCTGGAAATGAGCTTCGAGGAGATGGCACAGGAGCTGTTGGGCAAGAAATTCAAGTTCCAGACCTTCGCACAGCAGGTGGCAGATCTTCTGGCAAAGGACGACGCAGCCGCTGTGGAGCGTATCCATTACAAAGCGACCATTGATTTCGTGAAGGAACTGGACGCCTTTCTTCAGCGTGTGGAAGCAGAATTTTTCCAGCCGCAGGACATTGATCTCGGTCAGCTGAAGATCTCTGCCGAGCAGCTGGAATGGCTGTGGACAGGATTGAGCCGTCTGCCTATCAAGCAGCGTCTGCAGAAAATGGCCACCGACCTGATTGCCCAGTACAAACGCACTCATGAGCAGCCTTTGGAGCCTGCTGTGGGCCGCGAACTGAAAAAACGCATCAAATCTTTCTTCCCATACAGCACAGCCAATGGGCTCTACGCCCGCTTCTGGGAGGACAGCGGCAAAGCGCATCTCTTCAAGAAACTGGCGAAAAACCGTCTGGAATTCTGCGATGTGTTCCCGCTGCTCTATGTGAAGCTCTTCTTTGAGGGCACGGATATGGCATATAAGACCATCAAACATCTGCTGGTGGACGAGATGCAGGACTACACACCGATCCAGTACGCGGTCATCAGCAAGGTCTTCGACTGCAAAATGACTATTCTGGGCGACGCTCATCAGAGCGTGAACCCCTACAGCTCCTCCTCTGTGGAAAAGATTCAGCCGTTCTTTGACGGTGCCACTGCCGTGGAGCTGTGCCGCAGCTACCGTTCCACCATCGAGATCACCAACTTTGCCCGCAAGATTCACGAAAACAAGAAATTGATCCCTGTGGAGCGACATGGCGAGGAGCCTCAGCTGCATCTCTGCTGGGATGAGGGTGAACAGCTGGATACCATCATCGCTCTCATTGAAAACTGGAAGCAGAGCAGCCATACAACCCTGGGCATCATCACCAAATCCCAGCCGGAGGCGGAAGTTCTCCACGCCGCGTTGGCAGACAAGTACCCACAGCTGCAGCTGCTGAGTTTCGAGAGCAGCAGCTTTGAAGAAGGCATGATCATCACCTCTGCTCACATGGCAAAAGGCTTGGAGTTCGATCAGGTCATCGTGCCTAACGTGGATTCTACCAATTTCCGCAGCGAGCTGGACAACAGCCTGCTGTACATCGCCGCCACCCGTGCGATGCACAAGCTGGATTTAACGAGAATTGGTGAGATTCCGCAGATACTGCGATGAATCCATCGGAAATACGCCTGTATCAGCAGGCGTATTTTTCAGGGCGTTAATAAGGTATAATAAGCATAAGCATTCGAACGCCCGTGCGATGCACAAGCTGGATTTAACGAGAATCGGTGAGATTCCCAATATCCTAAAATAACAAAGAGCCCCTTCGGGGGCTTTTGTTTTTGTATGTGGGACGCCTCTTGCAAATCCGCAGAAAATACGCTACAATTATTAGATAAGATAAAAACGTTTGGAGGAATCGCAGCATGATCCCGAAACAACTGGAAAAAATCCTGCTTGACGTGCAGAAGCCGTCCCAGTACATTGGCGGCGAGCTGAACAGCGTCATCAAAAACAGGGAAGAAGTGGACATTCGTCTGGCTTTCTGCTTCCCGGATAAATACGAAGTGGGTATGTCCCACCTCGGCATGAAGATTCTCTACTCTCTCTACAACTCCCGTCCGAACTGGTGGTGTGAACGCGTGTTTGCACCGGATGCGGACATGGAGCAGAAGATGCGTGAGAACAACATCGCTCTCTACGGTCTGGAATCTCTGGACCCGATCACCAATTTTGACTTCATTCTCTTTACTTTGCAGTACGAGATGAGCTACACCGCAATTCTGAATATGCTGGATCTGGCAGGTCTGCCGGTTCGCAGCAAGGACAGAAAAGGCCTGTGGCCAATCGTGGCAGCAGGCGGCCCTTGTGCCTGCAACCCGGAACCAATCGCTGACTTCATCGATCTGTTCTTTCTGGGCGAAGGCGAGGAAGTCAACGTAGAAGTGACCGAGCTCTACGAAACTGCCAAAAAAGAAGGCTGGAGCAAGGAAAAATTCCTGTTGGAAGCAAGCCACATCGAAGGCGTGTACGTTCCGTCTCTGTACGAGGTTTCCTACAACGAGGACGGTACCATCAAAGCCTACACTCCTGTGGAAGCTTCCGTTCCTGCTACCATTCAGAAACGTATCATCAAAGATCTGGACAGCGTGTTCTATCCGGAAAGCTTTGTCGTTCCGTTCACCAGCATCGTCCATGACCGCTCTCAGCTGGAGATCCAGCGCGGCTGTCTGCGCGGCTGCCGTTTCTGTCAGGCGGGCTTCATTTACCGTCCGCTCCGTGACAAGAGCCACACCATTCTGGACTGCAACGCAAAAGCTCTCTGCCAGTCCACCGGTTACGATGAGATCTCTCTGACCTCTCTGTCCACCAGTGACTACGACCAGCTGGGCGACCTGCTGGACGATATGCTGCCATGGACTGTGGAGCAGAAGATCAATATGTCTCTGCCATCCCTGCGCGTGGATAACTTCTCCGAAGAACTGATGAAGAAGATCTCCAAAGTGCGTAAATCCGGTCTGACCTTCGCGGCAGAAGCCGGCACACAGCGTTTGCGTGACGTTATCAACAAAAACGTCTACGAAGACGAAGTCATGGAGACCTGCAAAACTGCCTTTGAAGGCGGCTACACCTCCGTTAAACTCTACTTCATGATGGGTCTGCCGACCGAAACCATGGAGGACATCAAGGGTATCGCCGATCTGGCACAGAAAGTGGTGGATCTGTTCTACTCTCTGCCAAACAAACCAAAGGGCAAGGGCGTACAGGTCAGCATCAGCTGCGCTTGCTTCGTTCCAAAGCCATTCACTCCGTTCCAGTTCGAGCCGCAGGATACCATGGATATGCTCCACGAAAAGCAGAAATATCTCATGTCCTGCGTGAAATCCAAGAAGATCTCCGTCAGCTACCACGATGCTGACACCAGTTACATCGAGGCTGTTCTGGCTCGCGGCGACCGCCGTCTTGCTGACGCCATCGAACTGTGCTGGCAGAAGGGCAGCAAACTGGACGGCTGGGACGAATACTTCGATCCACAGCGCTGGTATGATTCCTTCGCGGAGGCCGGTCTGGATGGTGCATTCTATGCAAACCGTCTGCGCTCCTATGAAGAAGTAAACCCTTGGGATCATCTGGACTACTGTGTCTCCAAGAACTTCCTCATCCGCGAGAACCGCATTGCAAAAGAAGAAAACAGAACCACTCCACATTGCCGTCAGCAGTGCTCCGGCTGTGGTGCCAATAAACTGGTAGGAGGTAAGTGCTTTGCGTAAGATCCGTGTCTTCTTCACCAAACTGGGCAGAGCGAAATACATCTCCCATCTGGACTCCAATCGCTGCTGGCAGCGTTCCATCAAACGCTCCGGCCTGCCGGTGTGGTACACCGAGGGTTTCAACCCACACATGTACCTGACCTTCCCACTGCCACTGTCTCTGGGTTATGAAAGCAAATACGAGTGCGTTGATATGAAGCTGATGGAGGATCTCTCCGATGCGGAAGTAGTACAGCGCCTCAACGATGCGCTCCCGCTGGACATCCGCGTTTTTGCCTGTGCAGAACCTGTGATGGATCAGAAAGAGATCGCCTGGGCAGACTACGATATTTTCCTGTCCTGTGACAACGCCGCAGCTCTCTCCGAGGAGCTGAGCGCCTACTTTGCACAGGAACAGATTCTGGTTCAGAAAAAGACCAAAAAGGGCTCCAAAGAAGTGGACCTGAAACCTCATTTCTCCGTGCTGAAACAGGAAGTGGAAGAGGAGGGCATCGCTCTGACTCTTCGCTGCACCACCGGTATTGAGGTGAACATCAACCCAAGCCTGCTGCTTGAGAACTTCAGCGGCATCGACAAGGTGGAAACCACCTCTACCTGCCGCACCATGGTCTATACTGCGAAACTGGAACAGTTCAAATAACGGTGGAAAACGACGGTTCTCAACAAGTCCCGTCATTCTGCCCACATTCCACAGTGGGTACCCATCAAAAAAAGATACTTTGACCTCTTGAAAAGGGAAAAATGCTGTGGTATTATATACAAGAATGCAATACCACTATGAGCAGGTTGACGAAAGAGCAGCCGACACATAGCGAGGGTTAATGCACGGGCCGGGTACAACCGTGCTCGGTCACAACATTAAAGTGGATATTCCTCTGGCACGATGCGCATGAATATCTGAAAATTAAAGGAGGATCCATCAATGGACGCACTGAAAACTATTGCACAGTCTTGCATGAAGACTGAAATTCCAGCTTTCGAAGTTGGTGACACCGTTCGCGTAATGGTAAAAATCAAAGAAGGTAACCGTGAAAGACTGCAGGCTTTCGAAGGCACTGTAATCGCTAAAAAACACGGTGGCGTTGCTGAAACCTTCACCGTTCGCCGCGTAGCTCATGGCTGCGGTGTTGAGAGAGTATTCCCAATGCACTCTCCTAACGTTGCAGAAATCAAAGTTACCCGTCACGGTAAAGTTCGCAGAAGCAAACTGTACTACCTGCGTGACCGCGTTGGTAAAGCTGCTAAAGTTAAAGAGCAGATCCTGTAATAAGGACTCCGGAAAAGCCTGTCGCAAGACAGGCTTTTCTTCATGTCTGCGGCAAAATTTCCACAATTCCTGTACAAGAAGCACAAAACAGACCGTGCAATGCCGTGGAAAACGCTGCGTTTTATGAAATTGCGAAAAATCCTCGAAGTGTAAAGAAAAAAACTTGACACTGACCCTTGTTTTCGATATAATAATCAACGTCAGAGGATGTAAAGCAAAGCGCTTTACAACTGAACTTGATGCGAAAGGAACGCGGTAACCATGGCAAAGAACCTTGAGATCTCCATGCTGTTGGACTTTTACGGGGAAATGCTGACGGATAAGCAGCGAGAAGTGGTGAGCCTCTATTACAACGAGGATCTGTCTCTCGCGGAGATCGCGTCCATCGCGCAGATCACCCGACAGGGTGTCCGCGACAGCATCAAGCGCGGCGAAGCAACGCTGATCGATATGGAAGAGCGTCTGAAGCTGGCGGCAAAGTTCCGTCAGATGGAAGAGGATCTGACCAAGATCATCGCTTGTGCAAGAGAGATCGTCTTTGAAGCGGAGGAGATCCCACGCACCAGACCGATCATCGAACAGGCGAAAGAGATCGAGCGCATCGCCGACAGACTGATGGATTAAGGAGAAAGGATTGGAACCATGGCATTTGAAGGACTTTCCGAAAAACTGACTCAAGCCTTTAAAAAGCTGAAATCCAAAGGTGTGCTCAAAGAAGCGGACGTTAAGGAAGCGATGCGAGAAGTTCGTCTTGCTCTGCTGGAAGCTGACGTCAACTACAAAGTAGCCAAAGATTTCATCAAAACCGTAACGGAGAAGTGCGTGGGTTCCGAAGTGCTGCAGAGCCTGACTCCGGTTCAACATGTTATCAAAATCGTTCGCGATGAGATGACCGAGCTGATGGGCTCCACAAACTCCAAGATCCACCTTTCCTCCAAGCTGCCGACCATCATTATGATGTGCGGTCTGCAGGGTTCCGGTAAGACCACACACTCCGCGAAACTGGCGAAGATGTTCCGCAAGGAAGGTCACCGTCCTCTGCTGGTAGCCTGCGACATTTACCGTCCGGCTGCGATCGACCAGCTGAAAGTTGTCGGCAAACAGGTGGAGACCCCTGTCTTCGAAATGGGCAAGGAGAATCCGGTGAAGATCGCACAGGAAGCGATCAAATACGCTAAGGACTACGGTCATGACATCGTGATTTTGGATACCGCCGGCCGTCTCCATGTGGATGAAGCGCTGATGCAGGAGCTTCAGAACATCAAATCCACCGTAGAACCCCACGAAATTCTTCTGGTCATCGACTCCATGACCGGTCAGGACTCTGTCAACGTGGCTGAGAGCTTTAACAACGTTCTGGGCATCGACGGCGTGATCCTCACCAAGCTGGACGGCGACACCCGCGGCGGTGCGGCTCTTTCCGTAAGAGCAGTCACCGGCAAACCGATCAAATTCGTCGGTATGGGTGAGAAGCTGGACGAGCTGGAGCCATTCTATCCGGACCGTATGGCATCCCGAATCCTCGGTATGGGCGACGTGCTCAGCCTGCTGGACAAAGTCCAGAACGAAATGGATGAGGAAAAAGCTGCCAAAGCGGTGGAACGCCTGAAAAACGACCAGTTCGATATGAACGACCTGCTGGATCAGATGAAACAGATCCGCGGCATGGGACCTCTGGGCAAGATCCTGGAAATGATCCCGGGCGTGGCAGGTAAAGTGGACGATGAAGCGGCTGCTGCCGGTGAAAAAGAGCTGGCAACCATGGAAGCTATCATCAATTCCATGACCAAAGCAGAGCGTGCTAATCCGGAAATCATCAATCCAAACCGCAAACGTCGTATCGCTGCCGGTTCCGGCACCGATGTTTCTCAGGTCAACCGCCTGCTGAAACAGCATAAGCAGATGAAGGATATGATGAAACAGATGAAGAACTTCGGCAAAAAAGGCGGCAAACGCCGTATGCCGTTCTTCCCGGGAATGGGAAACCTTCCTAAGATGTAGTAATTAAGCCCGATGGCTTAACATATTTGTAAATTTTTTAATTATTTTATGAGGTGAACAAAATGGCTGTTAAAATCAGACTGCGCCGCATGGGCGCTAAAAAAGCTCCTTTCTACCGTGTTGTTGTTGCTGACTCCCGTTACCCAATGGACGGCAGATTCATCGAAGAAATCGGTTACTATGATCCAAGCAAAAACCCAGCTGACGTAAAAATCGACGCTGAAAAAGCTAAAAAATGGATCGCTAACGGCGCTCAGCCAACCGATACTGTAAAATCCCTGCTGAAAAACGTTCTGTAATTTACAGCGTTCAGGTGATACAGTATGCAGGAATTGATCGTTGCAATCGTTAAAGGTCTGGTTGACAACAAAGAAGCAGTTTCTGTAACCATGGACGAACAGCCACGTGAAGACGGTACTTTCGTTTACCATCTGCACGTTGCACCGGAAGACATGGGTCGTGTAATCGGCAAACAGGGTCGCATTGCAAAAGCGATCCGCACCATTGCCCGCTCTGCTGCCGGCAAAGTGGACCAGAAAATTGCAGTCGAGATCGACTAATCTTTGACTCAATAGGCGAAGTAGAGGGAAAAGCAGCTGCTTTTCCCTTTTCTTGCGAAAGGGGAACATAGAGCTATGCTGAAAACATATATTGATACCGGTAAGATCGTAAATACCCACGGTCTCCGCGGCGACGTGAAGCTGGAGGCTTGGACCGACGATCCGGAGCTGTTCTTTGACATCGACACCCTCTATCTGGACGCAGAGGGCAAACAGCCTCTGAAGATCCAGAACGCCCGTATGCAGAAGGGCATGATCCTCATCAAATTTGAGGGAATCGACAGCATCGAGGCCGGTGAAAAACTGCGTAACAAGGTCATCTACATCCACCGCGATGATATTCCGCTGGAAGAAGGCGAATACCTCATTCAGGATCTGCTGGGCTGCACCATCATCGACGCTGATGACGGCAGAGAATACGGCAAGCTCATCGATGTGACCTACTCCGGTGCCAGCGATATTTATCATATCAAATTTGCAGACGGTTCCGTACAGCTTTGTCCGGCGATCGATGAGACCATCATCGAAACCGATCTCGAAGGCAGAGTCATCCGCATCCGCCCGATGGTTGGCCTCTTCGACCTCAGCGGCAACGACGACGAGGAATAGAGCATGCGCATTGATATTGCAACTCTGTTTCCGGAGATGTGCGAGCGAGTGCTGGACGAAAGCATCATCGGTCGTGCAAGACGCGCCGGCAAGCTGGATATTCGCTGCCGCAACATCCGAGATTACACACTGGATAAACACCGCCGCGTGGATGACACGCCATACGGCGGCGGCAAGGGCATGCTGATGCAGGTGGAACCCATCTACCGCTGCTGGGAGTCTATCTGTGAGGAGATCGGCGGCAAGCCTCACACCATCTACCTGTCTCCAAAAGGCAGTGTGTTCTGCCAGAAAAAAGCCATCGAGCTGAAGGAAAACCACGAGAATATCTTCCTGCTCTGCGGACACTACGAGGGCGTGGATCAGCGCGTTCTGGACGAGATCGTGGACGAAGAAATCTCCATCGGCGACTATGTGCTCACCGGCGGCGAGCTGGGAGCGCTGGTTATCGCTGATGCCATCGGACGTCTCTGCGACGGCGTTCTCTCTGAGGATGTCTGCTTCACGGAAGAGAGCCACTATAACGGTCTGCTGGAGTATCCGCAGTACACCCGTCCGCCGGTATGGCACGACAGGGAAGTGCCGGAGGTGCTGCTCAGCGGCCATCACGCCAATATCGTGAAATGGCGCAGAGAGGAATCCCTGCGTGTGACCAAAGCCCGCCGTCCGGAGCTGATCGATGCAGCAGAAGCTCGCGGCGAGCTGGATAAAAAGGATAAAGCCTTCCTCCGTACATTGGAGGAAGAATAACAAACTTGTTGAAAGTTTTGTGAAGCTTTGGCGAATATTGTTGAAAACTCATTGTCCGAAAGTCACAAATCACAGTTCAGCAAAGGCAAAAAGAATGAAAAAAACGTATAAAATACACAAAATGATTCAACTTTATTGTTTTTTTCGTTGACGCAACTCGCAATACCAGTTATAATTAAATCATTCCAAAGAGCCTGCGGCATCTTGTGCCAAAGGATCAGGCGATGGAATATCGCAACACAACACAATGTTATAAAGGGAGTTTAGATTATGTTTGTTAAAGAAGTTACCGTTCAGAATCAGGTAGGCCTCCACGCTCGTCCAGCTACTTTCTTCATCCAGAAAGCTAACGAATTCAAATCCTCTATCTGGGTAGAAAAAGAAGAACGCAGAGTAAACGCTAAATCTCTGCTGGGCGTACTGTCCCTGGGTATCGTTGGCGGTACCTCCATCCGCATCATTGCTGACGGCGCTGATGAAGAACAGGCAGTAGAAGGCCTGATCGCTCTGGTTGAATCCGGTTTTGCTGAATAATTATTGATTTTACGAAATACACCGCTGAATCTCAGCGGTGTATTTTTTTATGCTCCGATTTGTGCTATACTGATAAAAGAATCTTACCCGACAGGAGGCAAGTATGGACAATCCAAGACTCCCGTATTTATCGGATAAAACGAAAAAACTGCCCACACAGCCGGGCATTTACATTATGAAGGACAAAAGCGGAGAGATCATCTATGTCGGCAAAGCGAAATCTCTGAAAAACCGCGTCAGCAGTTACTTCCGCTCGGTGGATAAACATCTTCCCAAGGTCTACAAGATGGTGGAAAATGTCTGGGACTTTGAGTACATCGTCACCCGCAGTGAATTTGAAGCGCTGATTCTGGAGTGCAGCTTCATCAAGCAGCACAGCCCGAAGTACAACATTCTGCTGAAGGACGACAAAGGCTACCATTATATCAAGGTTACGCCCGGCGACTTCGGACGCATCGAAGCCACTCATCAGAAAGTGGAGGATGGCAGTCGCTATATCGGTCCCTATATCTCCAGCTATGTGACTTCCCAGACGGTGGATGAGGTGAACAAAGCGTTCCTGCTTCCCACCTGCAACCGAAAGTTTCCACAGGACATCCGCAAGGGTCGTCCTTGCCTGAACTACCACATCAAACAGTGCATGGCGCCTTGTACCGGCAATATCAGCGTTGCCGAGTACAATGAGGCACTGGAACAGGCCATTGAGTTCATCAAAGGCGACAATCTGGACATCCAGAAGAAGATTTTGCAGATGATGTACGACGCTGCGGAGCGGGAGGAGTTTGAAAAAGCTGCCCGCTATCGTGACCGCCTCAATGCCATCAAAAACGTAGGCGCCAGCCAGAAAGTAGTCTCTGTGCGCTACGAGGAGGAAGATGTCATCGCTCTGGTGCAGGGTACCGTCAACGCCTGCGCTGTGGTGCTGAAATTCCGCGGCTACAAGCTGGTGGATAAGGAATATTTCATGCTGGAGCCATCGGAGGATGCAGCTGATGAGCGCGCCCGTTTTCTCATGGAGTATTACGATATGAAGGGTGAAGTGCCCAAGAGCGTAGTCGTTGACGGAGATATCGCCCATCAGGACGAACTACAGAAATATCTTGCGGAAAAGGCAAACCATGCGGTTTCCCTCATCATTCCACAGAAGGGAGACCAGATGGAGCTGGTGCGCATGGCGAAAGAAAATGCCAGTCAGCACATTTCCGAGCGCAGCCGACGCAGCAGCCGCGAGATCAATGCACTGGATGAGCTGTCCCGTCTGCTGGGCCTCAACAAAATCCCCGAATACATCGAAGCCTACGATATCTCCAACATCGGCAGCGATACCATCGTTGCGGGCATGGTCGTATTTGACGGCGGCAGACCGCTCCGCGGAGCCTACCGTAAATTCTCCGTGAAAACGGTGCAGGGCAAGCCCGACGACTATGCTTCCATGCGGGAGGTGCTGCAGCGCCGCTTTGAACGCTATGAACAGCACAAGAACGAGGGAATCGGCTTTGGACGAATGCCCGATTTGATCCTGCTGGACGGCGGCAAAGGTCATGTGGCCGCTGTGAAGCCGTTGGTTCGCTCCATGGGCTATCAGGTGCCGATCTTCGGTATGGCGAAGGACGACCGCCACCGCACCCGTGTCATCACCACAGAGGACGGGGAGCTGTCTGTCAGCAGCTTCAAGACAGCCTTTGATCTGCTGACCTCCATTCAGGATGAGGTCCATCGCTTCTCCATTGAATATTCCCGTTCCAAGCATCAGAGCAAGGGCATGGAATCTCTGCTGAAATCCGTTCCCGGCATCGGCCCGAAGCGAGCACAGAATCTTTTCCTGCGCTTCAAGACCATGAAGGCCATGAAAGCCGCTACGTTAGAGCAGTTGGAAGAAACTCCGTCCATGACAGAGGCGGCTGCCCGCGATCTTTACAATTTCCTCCATGGAGAGCAGGAGTGAAGCTGCGGAAAGACTTGACAAAGCCGCCCTTTGCTTTCATAATATAAAAGAGGGATTTTGTCCCTTTGTGAGAAGTAAAAACGGTTTTGTTTGAATAGAGAGGGAAGAAATATGAGAGTAATTACAGGTTCTGCCCGCGGACGCAATCTGGCGGCTCCGGAGGGACTCAACACCCGTCCGACCTCCGATATGACCAAAGGAGCTGTGTTCAGCATTCTGCAGATGATGATCGAGAACAGCGATTTCCTCGATTTGTTTGCAGGCTCCGGACAGATGGGCGTGGAGGCTTTGAGCCGTGGCGCAAAAAGCGCTACATTCATTGACAGCGATGCAAAAGCCATCGCAGCGGTGAAGGCCAACCTGAAAGCCTGCGGATTCATGGAAAAAAGCCGCGTTGCCATGATGGACAGCTTGACCTATATCAAAAATTGTACTGCAAAATTCGACGTGATCTTCTTAGACCCGCCGTATAATAAGGAACTGATTGCTGCGGTCCTTCCGTACTGTGCAAACTGTCTGAAGGACGAAGGCATCATTCTTTGTGAAACCGAGAAAAACGAGAACCTTCCGGAGGACGTAGCAGGTCTGGAGCTGGTAAAAGAATACCGCTACGGCAAAGCAAAAGTAACGTCCTTCCGCAAAAAGGGGGAAGAGGTATGCGAGTAGCAGTTGTACCGGGCAGTTTTGACCCAATCACCAACGGACATATGGACATCATCGAGCGCACCAGCGCACTGTTTGACCGTGTAGTTGTGCTGGTTGCAGCCAATGCGGAGAAAAATCCGTCCTTCACACCGGAGGAACGAGTTCTCCTCATTGAAAAATGCATCGGAAAATATGACAACGTCATGGTAGATTGCTTTGACGGTCTGCTGGTGGATTATGTGAAGCAGGTAGGCGCCTGCGCCATTGTGAAAGGCTTGCGAGCCATGTCGGACTTCGAGTACGAATTCCAGATGGCTTTGTACAATAAAAAATTATATCCGGAAGCAGAAACGCTCTTTATGACCACGAGCACGGAAAATCTGTACCTCAGCTCCAGCGGCGTGAAATCCATCGCCCGCTACGGCAGAGAGGTATCTGACTTTGTTCCGGCAGTGATCGCTGATCAGGTCCTTGAGCGGATCTCTCAGGTGAAAGGAGATAAATAAACAATGAACATTGAAGAAATTCTGGACGCTCTGGAAGATATGCTGGAGGAAGCGTGGAGCATTCCGCTCAGCGGCAACAAATGTGTCATCGACGCTGAAAAAGTGAAGCAGTATCTGGAGGACATCCGTCTGAACATGCCAACCGAGATCAAGCAGGCGAAGCTGATCGTAAACGATCGCTCTGATATCATCTCTCAGGCTGAAAAACAGGCAGAAGCTACCGTCCGCAAAGCAGAAGAGCGCGCAAAAGCTCTGGTTGCTCAGGAGGAAGTGGTTCGTCAGGCACAGGAGAAAGCAAAAGAGATCATCACTCAGGCACAGAACGTAGCAAAAGAGCTGAGAAAAGCTGCCAACGAGTTCTCCGACAACGCACTGAAACAGTCCGAAGAAGCACTGTCCATCGCGCTGAAGAACGTTCACGAAACCCGTCAGGAACTGAACGCTGCCATGAAGAAAGGTACCTTCGTGGAACAGCCGGCAAACGATGTTGTAAACCAGTAAGATTACAGACAAAAAGCCTCCCGAACAGGGAGGCTTTTTTACAGCGCAAAAATTCAGATAAAAAAATCCCCCGAACCGAAGTTCAGGGGATTGGTGCACAACATGTCTGTTACGCGGTGAGATTATTCACCAACGTATGGCAGGAATGCTACGTGACGAGCGCGTTTTACAGCAACGGTCAGCTGTCTCTGATGACGAGCGCAGGTACCGGTTACACGACGAGGAATGATTTTAGCTCTGTCAGAGAGGAATCTTCTCAGTCTTGGAACATCTTTGTAATCGATCATTTCGATTTTATCCATGCAAAATGCGCAAACTTTTTTTCTTGGTTTTCTAGAACGTTTTTCCATTCTTTCCATGGTTCTTGACCTCCTTAAATTTGTTGTTTACTAAAATTAAAACGGAAGATCGTCTTCGTCATCGATCTCCTGGAAATCTTCCACAGAGCCGGCATTGAAAGCAACCGGAGCAGCTGGTGCGTAAGCAGGAGCTGCGCTCTGATAAGAAGGAGCAGGGGAGGAAGACGGAGCTGCGTTCTTGCTGTCAGCGAAGTAAGCCTGATCAACAACAACTTCTACAGCCTGACGTTTGTTCTCATTTTTGTCCACATAGTTGCGAACCTGCAGAGAACCTTCCACTGCCATCATTCTGCCCTTTGCAAAGTAGCGGGAGATGAATTCAGCAGTCTGTCTCCATGCAACACAGTTGATGAAGTCTGTCTGACGCTCAGCACCACGAGAGGTGAAGTTGCGGTCAACAGCGAGAGAGAAAGAAGTAACAGAGATTCCGTTTGGAGTCTGTTTCAGTTCCGGATCAGCGGTGAGGCGACCCATGAGGATGACACGGTTAAGCATCAGTAGTCCTCCTTAATTAGTTCTCTCTTTTAACGATCAGAGTGCGGAGAACGCCGTCGGTGATTTTGTAAACACGGTCAAGTTCAGCTGGGAAATCTGGAGCGCAGTTGAAGGTAACGTATACGTAGTAACCTTCGGACTCGTCGTTGATTTCGTAAGCCAGTTTGCGTTTACCCCATTCCTCAACGGTTTCGATGGTACCATTAGCAGAAATCAGGTTGGTGAATTTTTCAACCAGAGCTTTGGTTTCTTCCTCAGTACCTTTGGTGTTGAGGATCATGATGGTCTCGTAATTTTCGTGCAGTTTTGCCATTATAAGCACCTCCTTTTGGACATTAGGCCTCTCTCGGACGGAGAGGCAAGGGTTATCGTTTTCGATAACAACAAAATAATATCATAAAACGCGGGATTGTCAACAAAAAAATCCGCAGAAAGTGGAAGCTTCTGCGGATTTTGGAGTTTCAGTGAGTCTAAACAGCTTTTGTGAAAAGCCTTTGTGCGTTTTGCTAAGGCACCAGTGGAAGCAGCGTCATGGTGATGAACACAGATACCAGCAGGAACAGAGCGAAAACGCCCAGAATACCCAGGAATACAGCCACCGGATTGACACCGCCGCGGCGCAGGATCTGTTTTTCCATCTCCGGACGGTTGCCTTCAAACTGCAGGCTCAGCTGCTGGAGGGAATCCATGGAGTGTTTGAAGTAGCTTTTGTTCGCGGTAAAGCCGGCGTAGATGTGAAGGAGCCACGGAATGTAGCTGACGATGTTGGAGATGGTCAGCAGGAAACCGATACCGCTGGTATCAAAGGCCATGGTCTGCAGCAGGCTTGGATCATTGATGGCCTGAGGCATCAGATGGTAAGCCACAGCAAAGGACGGCAGATAGGTTGCCAGTTCCATCAGCAGGAGGGTGATACCCTTGTGATACATTTTACGGTACAGGAAGTAGAACGGACCAAAGAGCAGCGCAGACCAGTTGAATACGGAAGCAGACACTTCCATGGACATAAGCTTGAACAGGCGCACAAAGTAGCTGGCATTGTTCTGTGTGAAGGCAATGATGTCGCGGACCGCGATTTTCTGAATCTTGGAGTTTGGATCGATGCGGCCGAAAATTTCTGCCATTGGCTGACCGTGATCGGCATCTTCTTCCATAGCGCGCATATCTTCCTCGTACTGACGCTCGTAAGGACGGTCGCTGTGAGCTGCGGACTGCAGGCGGCGGCCGCAGTTTTCGCAGCGCAGATTATCCACATGATTTGGATGACCGCAGTCCGGGCAGGCAGCGATGGTCTGCTGGCTGACAATATTCGGAACCACCTTTGGTTTGTTTGGGTTGACCCATTCGCCGCCGCTTTCATGGAGTTCTTCCATGATGCAGTGGCCTTTTTCTTTGTAGCAGGCGCGGTGATACGGGGTGCCGCAGTCCGGGCAGACTACCACATCGTCGCCCTCTTTGAAAATCTGTCCGCAGAGCGGGCAGGGAGCACCGTGATAATTCATATAACAATTCCTTTCTTTCTCAGGACTCAAATACATTTTACATTTCATTATAGCGTATAACAATGAAAAAATCCAGAGGAAATTATGAATACAGCGTAACGAAAGGAGGATTTTCCTCAATTTTTCCGAAATTGAGCCATTTTTTTGACAATCCTCGCCAGTCCTGCTATAATATAATGGTTATCTACTATACAACTTGGAGGAACACTATGCTTCAGGCAGCAGACTTGAAACAGGAACTGAATTTATTGCAGCCGCGGCTGGAGGATCTGCGCTCTGCCATCGGCTATGAGGCTCTTCTCAATAAGAAAGAGGAGCTTGAGCTGAAAGTCAGCGCACCGGGTTTCTGGGACAATCTTGAGAATTCCCAGAAGATCCTGAAACTGCAGAAAGAGATCAACGATAAGGTAGCTCACTTTGAGGAGCTGATTCGTAAATATGACGATACCGTGACAATGATGGAACTGATCGAACTGGAGGCTCCGGAGGACGAAGCCATGTTGGGCGAACTGAAGGATGCCATTCGTCAGATCGATAAAACCATTGAGGAGAAGAAGCTGGAAACTCTGCTTTCCGGCGACTATGACCACAACTCTGCCATTATGTCCTTCCATGCGGGCGCAGGCGGCACCGAAGCTCAGGACTGGGTGGAAATGCTCTACCGTATGTACAACCGCTGGGCAGAAGCTCACGGTATGAAAACCAAAATTCTGGACTACCTCTCCGGCGAGGAGGCGGGCATCAAGAGCCTGACGATCTCCGTCAACGGCACCAATGCCTACGGTTTTCTGAAATCCGAATCCGGCGTTCATCGTCTGGTTCGCATTTCTCCGTTCGACCCATCGGGCAAACGCCATACTTCCTTCGCATCCATTGAGGTTATGCCGGAGCTGGACGAAAGCACTGATATTGAGATCAAAGCCTCTGACCTGAAGGTGGATACTTACCGTTCCGGCGGTGCAGGCGGTCAGCACGTCAACAAGACCGAATCGGCCATCCGTATCACCCACATCCCGACCGGCGTGATCGTAGCCAGCCAGCAGGAACGCAGCCAGCATCAGAACCGCGAGGTTGCCATGTCTATGCTGAAAGCGAAGCTGGTTCAGATCAAAGAGCGCGAGCATCTGGAAAAAATTGAGGATATCAAAGGCGAGCACAAGGACATCGCTTGGGGTTCCCAGATTCGTTCCTATGTATTTATGCCTTACACTTTGGTCAAAGACCACCGCACCAACTTCGAAAGCGGCAACATTCAGGCAGTTATCGACGGCGACCTTGACCCGTTCATCAATGCCTACCTGAAAGCCTACAGCCAGGGCGAATTATAAAATGTAAAAGTAAAAGAGCCACCGAAAGGTGGCTCTTATTTTTAACCGAAATGCTGTCGGTCGGTGTATCGATTAGTGGTAGTTGCGGATATTCCACAGTGTGTACATGTGTGGGTAATGGTAACATATTGTTCAACAAAAGCATCTCTCATTGGCTGATATCCACCTTCACAGGTACACCAGTCGTAAGCATAGATTGCCCAATCGGTTGCGTCATAGTATGTCTGTGCCATAGTACAAAGTCCACAATCGGCACAAACGGCACAATCGGCACCGAGAGGCTGAACTTCATCCTCTATTGAAAGAATAGGATTTTCTTCATAATCGTCCGGCAGGTTTGCATTGTCACCACCGGCAAACACAGGGAGAGCAAACAACATGGCAACTAAAACAATAGTAATTGGTTTCCAAATCTTTTTCATGTTTAACACTCCTTCATTATTTTGTGTTTAATGGGGAATTATAGCAATTACTTTCCTAAATAATACCAAAAAACAAACATGAATTCAAGTGGTATAATACATAAATAATATTAACTTTTTTGCTATTTTGGATAAAAAAGGAATAGTGCTCCGTGCTCTTTATTCCCGCAGCAGTCTGTCTTTCTCAAGAGCCTCTTTTTTACCGTGGATGCGACCCAGTGCGTAGTAAAGCAGGGCAGCGCCGCAGAGATTGATCCAGCCGAGATTTCCCGGTGTCAGAATATTCATGAGGCCGATACCCATGTTTGCACCGCCGACAATACCCAGCATTTTGCCGATTTTGTCCAGATGGGCGATGCGGGAGTCGATGTCAGAGAAGATATCGAAAGGACCGTCCGCCGCTTTCTTGCGGAAGTAAATCCATTTTGCCATGCGGCCAACGTATTCTGCACCGGTCTCTGCCATGAAGTCGATGTAAGCAGGTTCGTGGTCGCGCATCTCCAGACGAACGGTATATTCTCCCGCCTCGCAGGAAACAAACTCGTATTTGCAGAGGCCAAGTTTATCCAGCACCCAGCCGCTCTGTGCCATCGTGTTGAGCCACTGTTCTTCCTTTTCAAATTCCCAGACCCAGAACCATTTTTTCACGATTTTACGCTCCATTACGCTTCCTCCTTCAGGATGAGCTCGCCGTTTTCCACCAGCTGATGCAGGCGAGCCAGCTCATTTTTCAATACAGACAAACCCAGTTCGGTCAGTTGATATTCTTTCTTTCGGCTTTCCTCGCGGACAGGCAGAGGCACGATCCAGCCCTTGTCGCAAAGGGAGTTCAGTGCGCCGTAGAGAGTTCCCGCCGCCAGGCGGATCCGCCCACCGGAGAGTTGCTCCGTCAGCTGCATGATGCCGTAGCCATGATTGGGGCGGTACAGCGAAAGCAAAATATAATAGGTCGATTCCGTTAAAGCAATATGTTCGTTCAGAGTGATCCCTCCTTTGCCGATATATCGTTAACCGATATATCGTACTTATAGTATATCGTCTGACGATATACTTGTCAAGAGCTTTTGTGTATCAATTGTAAATTCCTGCGGAACTTGTTCCATCGACAGAATTTTCGTGCTACAATAGAAGCAGAAATCCCGAAAGGAGGATTTTATGAGTAAGAAAAAAGCACTTGTCTCTCTGCTGCTCTGCGGCGCCATGATTTTTGGTGCTCTGCCTGTATCAGCGGAGGGCAGAACCTATGACGACAGGGAAGAAATCGTCAAAACCGGCATCGACCTGACAGCGCCGACCACGCTGACCATTGCCAAGCCGCTGAAAGCGGTGACCACCACGGCAGCGAAATACTACATCACCGGCTCCTCGGACCCGGAGAAAAATCTGACCGTCAACGGCGTGGCGGTGGAGGACCGCGGACGCTTCGGCAGCTGGGGCGTGCAGGTGAATCTGGCAGTCGGCAAAAATGTGTTCACCATCAACAACGGCGGCACGACGCAGACCGTGACCATCACTCGTGAGAAAGGGGACAGCGGCGCTGCAAAAACCACCAAGCTGACCGCTGCCAAACCGACCGCCAACGATTACGCTTTCGCCGGCGAATACACATTGACCTGTACTGCGCCATCCGGTGCAAAAGTGACTGCCAAAGTTGGCTCACAGACCGTAGAATTGGAGCAGGCGGTTGCCACCGCGGAGGACGGCGTTCCTGCAACGTATAAGGGCACGGTGCTTCTGGAAGAGGGCAGCATCAGTTCTGTCACCTATACCTTGAGCTTCAATGGTCAGAGCAGCACCGTGGAATCGGCAGGTTCCATCACGGTCTTTGCGGCAGATGCCAAGCCGACCGTGCGAATCAACCAGAATTCCACCACGGTTTACGAAACCAACGACACCTCCAGTAACTTTGTTGCCATGCTCAATGAGGGAGCCACCGATAAAATCGTGGAACTGGGCGATAATCTCGCCAAACTTTCCCTTGGCGGCTGGGTGAAGAAGGAGTTCATTGACGTTGTGGAGGGCGACCCTTCCATCGAAAATAAAATCGAAAAAGTCAGCTGGGAGCTGGGCGAGGGTGGCGAGTACCTGATTCTCCACGGCAGCGTGGCGTCCACCTTCAAATCCTATATGAACAGCGAAAAAGTCTACCTGCGCTTCTATAATATGAAGGGTGTCAGCAATTTTAATGTGGATAAATCCGAATTGTTTGAACGGGTGCAGGTCAGCAGCGACAGCCGCAGTACCACCATCGAACTGTACTGCAAAGAGGCGGATTCCGTGTTGGGCTACGATGTGCGCTATAACGAGGACGGCAGTATCACCGTGTTCTTTAACGCGAAGCCGCAGCTGGGCTCGGAGGACTTGCCGCTTGAAAGCGTGACTGTCGTGGTCGATGCAGGACATGGCGGCGCAGATCCGGGTGCATTGGGTGTTCTCAATGCAGCCTTTGGCCCAACGGAAGACGACATTACCATGGCTCATGCTTTGGCAGTGCAGAAACGTCTGGAATCGCTGGGCGCCAATGTTATTATGAGTGTTCCGACCACTCTGCCGCAGAACAAAAAAGTGGTGCTCCATGAGCGAGTGCAGATCACCCGCGATGCAGAGGCGGACTTCTTTGTGTCACTCCACTGCAACTCCGTAGGCGGCAGCGCCAATGACCTGAAATCCGAGGGCAGCGAGGTCTATTACTATGAGAACGTCTCCCGCGACTTTGCGAAGGACGTTCTGACCGCTCTGACCGAGAACACAGGCCGCAACCTTCGCGGAACCTATTACAGTAACTATTTTGTCAACCGCAACACCACCTGTCCAGGCTTCCTGCTGGAGATGGGCTTTGTCAGCAATCCGAAGGAATACGACCAGCTTCGAAGTGAGGACAGTCTTTTCGCCACAGCCAATGCGGTTGCTGACGGTATTTTGAATTTCCTGCAATAACAGAGCAAAATGAAAGAGCCCCGACGTAAGTCGAGGCTCTTTCTCTGTGTAATGAGGTATGAAAAAGGAAAGAATAGTGGTCAATTATTTAACCAGGGTTTTGCCGTTAGCCAGCCAGCCATTGTTCATACCGCCGGACAGGTTGTACACTTCGTAGCCCATGATTTCCAGAGCAGCCATAGCCTGGGAAGCGGTCTGACCGGAGTAGCAGTTGAGGATCAGAGTTTTGTTCTTTGGCAGTTTGCTGAAGTTTTTATGCATATCTTTGCCGTATGGAACATTGATCGCGCCTTTGATGTGACCTTTTGCGTAGTCAGCAGCGGAGCGAACGTCAACGAACTGGTAAGCAGGATTGCCGATGAGTTTTTCAGCGTTAGCAACGGAGATGTTACCTTTTTTGTTGGTCTGTTCTTTAGCAACTTCTTCGTAGTAGCCTTTGATTGCTGCTTTGATGTCAGCATCTACAGCGTAGGTACCTGCTTTGAAAGCATATCTGCCGGTGGACAGCTGATCTTTGTAGCCGTCAACTTTGGAGATACCGTTGTTCCAGCCGCCGGAAACGTTTTTCGCCTGTTTGCCTGCCAGATTCAGCAGCATCATGGTCTGAGAAGCGGTCTGACCGGAGTAGCAGTAAACGTAAACGGTTTTGTTGTTTGGAATTTTATCCAGAGCTTCTACAATGTCAACACCGTAAGGCACGTTGATCGCGGAACGAACGTGACCTTTGTCGTAGTCAGCTTTGTCACGGATATCGATGATCACGCAGTCTTTTGGAGTTTTTGCATCAGCAAGGAAAGCAGCTGCGGAAACGTTGTTTTTGTCAGCTGGCAGATTTGCGAAGTAGTTTTCTACTTTTTTGTTGAGGAATTCCTGAGTGCTGCGTTTTTCCATTGGCAGCTTAGCGGATTTCCAACCGTTGGTGCCGCCGGACAGGGTGTAGGATTCATAACCCAGCATTCTCAGGATTGCGGAAGTCTGGGAAGCAGTCTGACCGGAGTAGCACTGAACCAGAATCTTTTTGTCTTTTGGCAGTTTGGAGAAGGAAGCGCCCATGCCTTCGCCGAATGGGATGTTTTTGTCAACGCCGGCGATCCATTCTTTCAGATGATCGTTTTCAGAACGTACATCCAGCAGATATACTTCGTCGTTGGCGATCATAGACTGAGCAGCGGTATTGCTGATGTTGAATTTGCCGTTTTTCACAGCCAGTTCGTAGTATTCTTCTGCAGCTTTTACGACGCTGTTGTCAACATCATTGCTGTAGCCGCGGAGAACTTTTTCTTTGGTGGTGGTCAGTTTAGCAGCTTTTTCGCTCTTGGAAATGCCGTTGTTCCAGCCGCCGGAAACGTTGTAAGCTTCGATGCCGGCCAGACGCATGATAGCGATGGTCTGGGAAGCGGTCTGACCGGAGTAGCAGTATACATATACCGGACGGTCGGTTGGCAGGTTTTCCAGATTTTCTGCAACAGCAACACCGTAAGGAATGTTAACAGCGCCTTTTACATGGCCTTTTGCGTAGTCGGCAGCGTCGCGGATATCGACAACAACGCGTTTTTCACCGGCAGCTACTTTATCCAGGAAGCTGTCAGCGGAAATATTGCCGGAAACATAGTTCACGAAGTAGCGTTTTGCTTTTGCTTTTACGGAGCTGGTAGTTTCGATAACGGTGGAAACCGGAGCAGCGGTGGTCACTGTTTTGTCAGCTGCGAATGCAGGCAGGGCAGCAGACATGCTCATGGACAGAGCCAAAGCAATCACAAGACCTTTTTTCAATACATTGTTCATAGGAGATCCTTCTTTCTCATTAAAATGAAGGGAAAATGCAGCTTCCCCCTACTTAAAGAATAGTCAAAAACAGGCAAAACAGCAAACTGATAATTTCTATAAAACGAATAAAATCCATTGCTTTTTTGAATATATACTACAAATCAGCTGTAATATTCCATAAGAAATAGATATAATATTGCATAATTATGACAGGCAATAACTATTTCTGAACGGAAGCTGATTTTTCTCGTCGAGAGGGGCGTTGTTTATAAAATTCACAGCTCCTTCAAACTTTCGTCGAAAGAAACGGTTGTTTCTTTCAAATCAAAATATTGTTCTTTTATTACACTCAACAAACCGCATAACTAAGCCATCTATTCAAATAATCTATAATCACAAAAAAGGTTTTGACACCAATCTGACACCAATTGGAGTTTGACACCACAAACACGCTGTTGCGTAAGCATTATTCAAATATTCGTAAAAAAATAGGGTAGCCGGTTGGCTACCCTATTTTACATTTTCACTATAAAATCACTCAGTGCATCAAGGTACAACTCAGTGATATTTTCATAAATAACTTTGGCTATACAATCATCCCATGCTTCATCAAGATGCTCACGATCAAAGATGATCCTTAACCAAGTCTTCTCATTTTTGATTATACCATGCGTGTGACCTTGTGAGATGAGTTCTCGCCTGTTCCGACAACTACCTGTCTATCCAGCAAAGCTTCTGTAAGAGCTTCTAGAGCTGCATCTACAACGAACTTAAAACGAAGAATGGCCGCAGATTGTCCCATCTGATTACCGGTGCTGTAAGCGGCGATGGCTTCTACAAGAGCATCAAATTGTTTCTGTAGTTCGTTCATAATATCACCTCATTGTGTACGGTAATAACTGTTGTTCCAATTGCGGTGTTATAAAAAATGGCTTAACTGAAGCAAAATCTGCGGGTTTTGTGCCCCGCAGATTTTGCTTTTTTCAGTGATTTGCACCAAACTTACACCAAACGATGCAAAACAGGAAAAGACTGCTCGAAATAAGTGTTTACATAAAAATAACTATTTGAACATTGAGATTCAAAACACAGGATATATGCGGCTAACCGCTTTGTTGTCTTATCTGTGAAAATTTGTTATAATTATCCTATCAGAATAAAGGACAGAAGGACACATGACAGATAAAGGTGGAATACGATGAAAAAATTTGAAAGCATGACCAAATATCTTCCTCTATTAGAGAATGACAAAATCGGAACCTGGGTTATAGACCGTGAAAACGATGGAACACCGGAACATCCATTCCACATGCCGTTTGTGGATTATTCTGAAATGGTACGCAGCTTTATCCGAGATGTACATGAATTCCATGAGAATAATAAGGATTTTGAACTGACACACTACAGCGAGATACTGGAAAAGAACGGACTAAAATGGGATTCGGAGTCCATGAGTGAAGCAGATGTCTCCGATTTAGACAGTCACTGTGTTATGGCATTGCTTATGGCTGCTGTCCGGGCTGAGCGTTTCTGCGATGGCGCGCTGCTCGACTTCTTTGAGAATGGGAGCATGAAAAAGTGGCTGACGAGATTACAGGAAATCGATGCGGCTGATTGTACTGACTAAGATGGAACGGAGGCAAAATGATGAACAGAGAAAATCTGGATAAGCTGATAGCTAACTATATCGCTAAATTTGAATGGATCAATGATGAAACCCACAGAGAATATTATAAATGGGAGGCAGTGAAGCATTTTCAGGATTACTGGGACATTGATGCACCTAACTTTGCCTCCATGTTCAAGGAAGCGGTAAAGGCAACATCCAATCTCATTAATAATGGCAGTGTTCAGCCGACAAACGGTATTATTAAACTGGCAGAACATTCAGAGCTGACAGAAGTTATCCGTCAGATGTTCCGGGATTTGCTGACCGATGATTACGGTGATATCTCCAAAAGACAGGATAAAATCGATATCTTTCTGGACAAAGCCGATGAATTGCTCAACCGCTATTACAGAGGATCTTGGAAATACGCACAGGATATGCGTACCGTTATTGCCTATCTTAGCCTGATAGACCCGAAGCACAACTATATGTATAAGTCAACACAGGCAAAAGAGTTCATGTACTGCATTGAATACGGCGATGATTTTGGCAGCGGCAAACACTTCTCTTTGGAGAAATACTACGCAATGTGCGATGAACTGGTTGCTGTTATCAAAGAGACACCGGAGCTTGTAGAACTGCATCAGAACCGAATGACAGAAAGCATGTGGGCAGATGACGACTACCATATTCTTGCCTATGACATCATCTATTCTGCCGTGGTGTATAAGCTCTACAACAATATCACGATCAAGAAGCCAGATCCCAGCAAAAATAAGAAACACGATCAGGAAAAGGCAAAGAATGAGAAGCGTGAGAGTTTGCTGGCAGAGCTGGCAAGTGTGAGCGATCAGCTGGACGATCTTCTTGTGGAGAGAGCCGACTACGATGATTTCTCTGCAAAAGGACTCGTCGTAAAACATAAAAGCTTTGGTGAGGGAGTAGTTACTGCTCACAATGGTCGTGTGATTGCTGTCCGATTTGATAAGAAGGATACTTCATTCCAGATGCCGCAGAGCTTTTCTGATGGCTATCTTACAACCGATTCGGAAGAAATCATGGAACTGTTCTATGAAATGGCCCGCATCGATGATGAGTTATCAAAAGCGAAAAGCCGCAAATCAACAATTCAGACACAGCTTTCTATGCTGAAATAAAGGCAAAGCGAGGGTAAAGCAGATGAAGAACAGCAAACAGGATGTTATCAAAGCACATGAACACTCTATCTATAACAAAACAGAGCTGGAAGCTTCTGAAAAGTGCGGCTGTTTTTTTTGTCTGAGCATTTTTTCTCCTTCAGAAATTAATGAATACATCGATGAGGAACCGGATGAAACAGCAATCTGTCCATTCTGCTTTGTCGACTCCGTCATCGGTGACCGTTCGGGTTATCCAATCACAGAGGAGTTTCTGAAGCGAATGAAGCAGCGTTGGATGTAAAGCGGTTCGGTTGAGGAAGAGATGCCTGAAGCTTGAAATGGATGAGAGGTGAAAGCATATGACGAAATGTTCCTTTTCAACGGTAAGGGAGCGGGATATGGATATGCTCTTTCTGGAGTCCATTGCGACAGACCACGGATTTTGTGAGCTGGTGTTGCAGCAGACCGAGCTCTATAAAGGAAAAGAGTTCAAGGTTCTGAATGTGGAGCTGTCCCGTACGGAGCTTGACTTGGGAGAAAGCGATATTACGGTCATTTTGGAGATCGAAGGAAAACGTGTTGCTTTGCTGATTGAAGATAAAGTGAATGCTATTGCAATGCCAGACCAGTACGAGAGATACCGCCTTCGTGGTGAGAAAGGTCAGAAGAAAAAAGAATGGCAGGAGTTTGCAATTTTTATTTTCTGTTCGGAGAAGTATCGTTGCGACAATGAGGTAGCAAAAAAGTATGACTACTTCCTGTCCTATGAGAAATGCAAAGACTACTTTGAGCAAAAGGACGATATTCTCAGTTCCGTGAGAAGCCAGCAGCTGGAGCAGGCGATCAATAAGTCGAAGAAACCACCGGAGGTCAATGTTAATCAGGATGCCAATGACTTCTTCAATAAGTATTGTCAGTATCAACAGGAATACTACCCATCGTTGGATATGCGTACCAGCATTACCTCAAGCGGTTGGTGGCCGCACTACGGAACCAGACTGGGAGATACTTATCTATACCATCAAACGCAGGAGGGCGAAGTGATCCTGATTTTCCCCAATGCAACAATGCATATGGATATTGTACAGGAGATTGCAGCGTGGCTGCGAAATCACGGTATGCCCAACGTCTCAGCCCGGAAAGCAGGCAAATCTCTTGCACTGCGTGTTAAAGTGCCGCCGCTGAAAGTAAAGGAACCGTTTGAACAGACCAGCAAGGCAGATTTGAAGGAATGCTTGGATGCGGTACAGGCACTGACTGAGTTTGCAAATATCGTAAACGCTACCTACAGCATCAGCGCAATCAAGAAGAATAAAAAGAAGTAGAGGAACACCCGAGTCGGCACTTAAACCGTTTCGGGCGTTTTTCTTTTAGAGTGTCAACAATACCATTCTTGTTTCCTGTCAAATTATGAGATATAATTAACCTGTATAACTGTATTCAACAGCAGGAGGAATCGAGTATGATCACCGGAGCTATTAAAAATAAAATCGACAAGATCTGGACAGACCTGTGGGCAGGCGGCATCACCAACCCGCTGACTGTTATTGAACAGCTGACCTACTTAATGTTCATCCGTTCTCTGGATGAAAAAGAACTGGAAAATGAAGAATATGAAAATATGACTGGCGAAGCGATGGAGAAAATCTTCCCACAGTCTGAAGCGGGACAGTCCATGCGCTGGAGTAAGCTGAAAGACAAAGACTCTCGTGAAATTTTTGCAATCATGAGTAGCCGCGTGTTCCCGGCTATCAAAAAAATGAAATACGGTAAACTTCCTGACTTCGTTGATGGCGAACTGCAGGAAATCCCAGATGATCCACGGAAACAGGAAAGCAACACCGCCTTCGCCCGCTACATGGACGATGCTATGTTCCTGATCCCAACTCCGCAGGTGCTGGAAAAGATCATCACCGGATTGGAAGACCTCTATCTCAACGACATTTCCGATCTGGACATGCAGGGCGACCTCTACGAGTATATGCTTGGTAAGTTGGCAACTGCCGGTCAGAACGGTCAGTTCCGTACTCCAAAGCACATCCGTGAAATGATGGTGGAACTGCTGCAGCCAACCCCTGACGATACGATTTGTGACCCTGCTTGCGGTACCGCTGGCTTCCTTGTGTCTGCCTGCGAGTACATCCGCAGACACTACGAAGATACCATGACTTCCGAGCAGTGGGAGCACTTCGCTGGCCCTGCCTTTACTGGCTTTGACATGGACAGAACCATGCTCCGCATTTCTGCCATGAACCTGATGCTCCACAGCATCACCAACCCGGAAATCGACTACAAGGACAGTGTGTCCAAGCAGAATCAGATCCGCGGCAAGTACACTGTCTGCCTTGCAAACCCTCCGTTCAAAGGCACCATTGACGCTGAAAGCATCAACGACGACCTGAAAGCGGTCACCAACACCAAGAAAACCGAGCTGCTCTTCCTCGCGCTCTTCCTGCGCATTATGGCAACCGGCGGACGCTGTGCCTGCATCGTTCCGGACGGCGTGCTCTTCGGCAGCAGCAAAGCTCACAAATCCATCCGTCAGGAGCTGATTGAAAACCATCAGCTTCGCGCGGTCATTTCCATGCCATCCGGCGTGTTCAAGCCATACGCAGGTGTTTCCACGGCGATTCTGGTGTTCACCAAAACCGGCGCAGGCGGCACCGACAAAGTCTGGTTCTACGACATGACAGCCGACGGCTTCAGTCTGGATGACAAGCGCTCTGAGGTGAAGGAAAACGACATTCCGGACATCATTGCCCGCTTCCACAACATGGAGGCGGAAGCCGACCGTGCCCGCAGCGAGAAATCCTTCATGGTGCCGAAGGAGGAGATCGTGGAGAACAGCTACGACCTGAGCATCAACAAGTATAAGAAGGCGGAGTATGTGGCTGTGGAATACCCAAGCACCGCAGAGCTGATGACCCGCCTGCACGAGCTGGAAATGGAGATCACCGCCGGTCTGGCAGAGCTGGAGGAGATGTTGTAGTGGAAAAAGTAGTACCCCTTAAAGAATTGTGTTTAATGGAGATTACAGATGGAACACATAAAACACCTAAATATTCAGATACTGGTTATATATTTCTCTCTTCAAAAAATGTAACGACAGGTCTTATAGATTGGGAAAACGTTATGTATATTCCAGAAGAATTGCATAATGAATTATATAAAAGAGTTGCTCCTCAAAAAGGCGATATTTTGTTGGCGAAAAATGGTACGACTGGTATAGCAGCTTTAGTTGACAAAGATGAGATTTTCGATATTTATGTAAGTTTAGCGTTGATACGTCCTAATGTCGAAAAAGTGATGCCAAAATATTTGCTCTATTCGATTAATAGTCCAACATCAAAAATGTTTTTTGATGGGAATCTTAAAGGGATTGGTGTGCCCAATCTTCATTTGACACATATTAGAGAAACTCCAATAAAACTATATCCGGAGTCGAAACAAAGGGAGATTGTTTCCACACTCGACAAAGTTTCCAACCTCATCAGCCTGCGCAAACAGCAGCTGGAAACATTGGATGAGATGGTGAAATCCAAATATTATGAATTGAGTGAACAAAATCCAGCTCACAATGAATTGGGTGAGTTCATTACTCCATATAAAGCAGAACGATGTGGTGATAAAGATTTACCGGTTCTTTCCATTACTAAAGATGATGGTATTGTATTACAAAGTGAAAAGTTCAAGAAACGTATTGCGTCGGTAGATTCATCAACATATAAGATTGTTCCAAGAGGAAAATTAGTCCAAGGTATTCATATTGATGAACGTAATTTTGCAATACAAAATATTGTCAATGAGGGTATTGTTAGTCCAGCCTATAAAATTTGGACGGTAGATTTATCTAAAGCCGTGCCTGAAGTTTTAGCGTATGTTCTTAGAACGGATAGAACCATGCAATATATTAGCAGCAAATTCACAGGCTCTGTAAAAAGAAGAGAGTCTATTAGCATGGATAGTTTTATGGCAATACCAACAGATTTACCACCAATGGAAGCTCAAGAACAATTCGCCGCCTTCGTCGAACAGACCGACAAATCAAAATTGGCGATCCAGAACAGTCTGGATCAACTGGAAACCCTCAAAAAAGCCTTGATGCAGGAGTATTTTGGGTAGAAAGGAATTGTTATGTTCTTAAATTTTGAAACGATAAATGGAGTTAACATGGTCGATGTCATCACGATAATTATTTCTGTATTAGCCTTGATATCAAGTGCTGTCATTGGGTATAAACAAATGAAAATAAGTGAACAGCAAACAAGTTTTCAAAATAAAGTAGAACTTTATTTGATAGATGAGTATATCGTAATGCATGATGCATTAGGTCAAAAACCTGATAAAAATGTTCCAGCAATTATTATTCGGAATATTGGAAATAGTGTTGTATACCTAGAGAGGTATATATTTAACGGTCGAGAATATCCAATTGGAAAAGAAGTACTACCACCAATATCAGCATTTAACGGAATTAGATACATCGAACTACCAACAGACAGTACAACGCATGTATCATTTTCCATTGATTTCAGAGATTGGAGAGACAATCCATGGAAAACAGTTGGGTATGCAGATTTGAGAAATGGTAGATGGGAAATTACATATACACCAAGTGAGAAACGGAAATAGTTGCATTGACAGTAGAGAGCGGGTGATGTAAAAATATGAATATTACATTTTTAATTGGTAATGGCTTTGATATCGGCATTGGTTTGAAAACAAGATATGAGGATTTCTACCAGAAATATTGCTGTATCACTGAGGACGATAACAACAATATCAGGGCTTTCAAAGAAATGCTCCAAAAAAGAAATTATGACGATAATAGCAAAATTATTGATTGGGCAGATTTTGAAACTGCCTTTGGACAGCATTCTGCAGATTTTTCCATCGATGAAAAAGAGATGTACATAGAACGGTTTGAAGATTTTATTTCCAAGTTCAATAGCTATTTGGAAGAGGAAGAAGCTGCTGCGGATTATTCCAATGAAACCCTTATTTCTGAAACAATGAAAAATGGAGTGACTAAGTACTTCCATATTCGAGAGGGAGATAAAGCGGAAATTCAAAAAATTTATAACAGTATCACGGGGATGAGAATATATAACTTCATCTCATTTAACTACACCCGAACGATAGATAACTGTGTAGAAATGCTTTCTAAAATGCTGGAAAGTGATAAAAATAGAACTGTGGGAAAAGTTGCTCATATTCACGGATACATTGATCCCAATATGATTATGGGGGTAAATGATTCGACACAAATTACGAATCCAAATTTCGCCACAGATGATGATATTGTTCGTGAAATTGTAAAGCCTCAACAGAATGTTGATTTACGAACAATGTATGAAGATGACGTAATTTCACTCATCAATAGTAGTGATATCATTTGTATATATGGCATGTCTATAGGAGCAACTGATAAGAAATGGTGGAATATCATATCCAAATGGTTATCCGGCGATGTGTTACGCAGATTGGTTATACTGAAATATGATAAAAAATATGATCCTCGTTTTCCATTTTCACAAAGAAAAATAACTGACAAAGTGGTGAATACATTCCTGTCGTACTCGGAGTTATCAGAAGATCAGAAAACTGAGATTAGTAACCGAATTTATGTTGGTGGTAATCACAATGTGTTCTCTATGGGATTGAGAAAAAAAGAGATGAGTAATCCTAAAAAGGAAGTGACAATCAGTACTCCAATGACCTTTGAAGAAGCAACGCGAGTTCAAAGAAGCGTTGAAGAAGTAATGGCTAGGGAAGATAAAATGATTAATGCAATCAAAGAAGCTGACGAACTTACTAAAAAAATGGTTGGAGTAAAATTAGACTTATTGAGGTGACACCATGACAAACTTCTCCTATTTAAGTTCTAAAACAGAATATGCACTCTTTGCGGCTGCCGCTGTGGAAGCTGAGAAAGTCTACGCAAGCTCGCCTGCCATGTGTGCTGTTGGCTGTCGCAAGGCGCTGGAGCTGGCGGTGAAGTGGGTCTACTCCGCTGACAACAGCATGGAAATGCCCTATAAGGATAATCTGCAGTCCCACCTCCACGAGCCGAGCTTCCGCTGGGCTGTTGACGGCAAAACATGGGGAAAGCTGCCTTTCATCGTGAAACTTGGCAACCTCGCTGTCCACACAGAGCGCAGTGTTTCCGGCAGTGATGCGCTGCTGTCTATGCGTGGCTTGTTCGAGTTCATTCAGTGGATCGACTACTGCTACGGCATGGATTATGTGGAGCGTTCTTTTGATGTAAAGTTGATCCCGGCAGAGAAGGTCGTGATCGATGAGCGAAAAATCAAGGAACAGGAGAGCCTTCTTGGCGAAAAAGACGCTGAGATCGAAGCTCTGCGTGCGAAAATTGCGGAGCTTTCTGTGCACTACACTGCGGAAAAAGAGCAGAATCAAGAGAAACGTCACTTCGTACCGGACGATATTTCCGAGTTCAAGACCCGCAAAAAATACATTGATGTTGACCTGAAAGCCCTTGGCTGGAGATTTGACGGAACTGATGCCGATGTCTGGGAAGAGTATGAGATCAACGACATGAATAATGTCCCGGGGCAGAAGGGCTTTGCAGACTATGTTTTGTTTGGCAGGGATGGTTTGCCTCTGGCTGTTGTTGAAGCAAAACGCAGCAGCAAGGATCCGAATAATGGCCGCAGACAGGCACAGCTTTACGCTGAAGCATTGGAGCGAAGATTTGGACGCGTACCAATGATTTTCACAACCAACGGTTTTGAAACCTTCTTCTGGGATCCAAAGAATGGCCCACAAAGACAGGTCAGTGGTCTGTTCGGTAAATCTGATTTGCAGAAATTGATGAACCGCCGTTCTGAACGCAAAAATCTGAGCGAAATCCAGATTGATGATAAAATTACTAACCGATATTATCAGAAGAAAGCGATCCGTGCAGTTTGTGATCACGTGGATCAGGGCTTCCATCGGAATCTTCTGGTTATGGCAACCGGTACCGGTAAAACCAGAACAGCAGCCAGTTTGACTGATGTCCTCAGCCGTGGAGGTTATGTGACCAATATCCTTTTCCTCGCAGACAGAACGGCACTGGTAAAACAGGCAAAGGATGCTTTCAAGGATTATTTGCCGGAAATGTCTCTATGTAACCTTTGCTCCAATAAGGATGACAGGACAGCGAGAATTGTTTTCTCTACTTATCCGACAATGCTCAATGCCATCGACGAGACGAAAACCGCTGATGGTCAGAAGCTGTTTACTCCTGCACACTTTGATCTGATTATCGTGGATGAAAGCCATCGAAGCATCTTTAAGAAGTACAAGGCCATTTTTGACTATTTTGATGCGATTCTGGTTGGTCTGACAGCAACACCAAAGACAGATGTAGACAGAAATACCTACGATTTCTTTGAAATGGAGCATGGTATTCCTACCTATGCTTATGATTATGAAACAGCGGTCTATACCGACCATGTACTGGTTCCATACTATAACTATGAGGTAAAAACCAAATTCATCGAAGAGGGTATCACCTACGACCAGTTATCTGATGAGGATAAAGCCCGATATGAAGACGATTTCACAGAAGATGATATTCGCCCTGACTTCATTCCGTCAAACGAACTGAACAAGTTTGTCTTTAATGAAAAGACAGTGGATATGGTTCTGCAGGATTTGATGGAGCGTGGAATCAAAGTAGCCGGTGGTGATCTCATCGGTAAGACGATCATCTTTGCACAGAACAAACGTCACGCAGAGTACATTGTTCAACGCTTCAATAAGCTGTATCCGAAGCTGAGCAATAATGGTACCTTTGCGCAGAGGGTTGTTTGTGATGACTCTTATGCACAGACCATTATTGATAACTTCAAAGTATCGGAGAAAGAACCGCAGATCGCCGTTTCTGTGGATATGATGGATACCGGCATTGATGCGCCTGAATGTGTGAATCTGGTGTTCTTCAAAAAAGTGCGTTCCAAGACGAAATTCTGGCAGATGATCGGTCGTGGTACTCGTTTGGCTCCAAATCTCAACTGTATTGATCAGATCGACGGGGAATACACCGGTAAGAAACGCTTCCTGATTTTTGACTACTGCGGAAACTTTGAATACTTCCGTGAAAAGCCGAATGGCTTTGAAAGCAGAGAAACCAAAAGCCTTTCTGAAAATATCTTTGCAAAACAGATTCGCTTGATTGTCGCTTTACAGCACAGCGACTACAGCGCAGAAGAATATCGGAACTGGAGAGAAAGCTTGATTGATATCTGTCATGGACAAATATCGGCCTTGAATCAGGACTTGGTTTCCGTCAAACTGAAACTGCGTTATGTTGAGAAGTACAAAGAGCGTTCCGTTTTTACTTGCCTTGGAGAAGGTGAGAAGGGCGAGCTGATCAAGGAAATTGCTCCACTTGTTTACCTGGATGAGAAGGATGAAGCAGCCAAACGCTTTGACAACTTCATGTATGGCTTGATGATTTCTCAGATGGAAGAAATGCCGAGCTTCAAAAGAGCAAAGAAACAGCTTTGCGATACAGCTGTTTTGTTGGAGAGGAAAGCGACGATTCCACAGATTGATGCAAAATTGCCGCTGATCAAAGAAATCAATACTGATGATTTCTGGAAAGCAAATGATGTGCTGATCTTTGAAAGAGTACGAGAGGAACTCCGAGATCTGATCAAGTTCCTGTGGGACGGCGATATTCGAAGAATTATAACAACGAATCTGAGTGATCCAGTTATGGATAGTCAGGAAGGTATCTTGCTGGACCCTGCCTATGACTTTGAAGACTACCGCAAAAAGGTGAACCGCTATGTGGAAGAGCACGGTGACACATTGGCTATCCACAAGCTGAAGCATAACATTCCGCTCACTGCTGTTGATTACAGTGAACTGGAACGTATTCTTACTGAGGAACTGGGCAATAAAGAGGACTATGAGCGAGAATATGGACATACTCCGTTCGGTTTGCTGATTCGCAAGATTGCCAAACTGGATCACGAAGCTGCGATGCAGGCCTTCTCTGTCTTCATCAACGACGAATCTTTGAATCAGAAGCAGATTACTTTCGTTCAGAAAGTGATCAACCATGTGGAACAGAATGGCTATATGGATAGTGTTGTCGAATTGCAGAAACCTCCATTCGATAAGCCAACCAGTTTCACGAAGTTGTTTGATGCTAAACGCAAAACACAGATGATCGAGATCATCAATAGCATCAAAGGAAATGCATTGGTTGAGGCGTAAGGATGAAAAGCCCCTTCAGTAAGAAGGGGCTTTTTTTGTAGACCCCAAATGCTAATACCAGAACAATCGTGTGAGATAGGGACAAGGGAATAATAGGTTTGCGTAGTTCAAAGTTGTTCGTAATTCTTTAAAAGCTTATCCAACGTCGGTCTGGATACTCCATAGAGGTTAGCGAACTTCAATTTGCTGATCTGGCGGTTCTGATATTGGCTGTAGAGCTCCGTGAAGCGCTCAGTCACTTCAACAGCTTTACGCCCTTTGTACTTGCCGCTTGCCTTGGCAATAGAGATGCCTTCCCGCTGACGTTCCAGAAGATTGGCTCTTTCAAACTCTGCGATAGCTGCCATCATAGTAACCATGAGCTTGCCGGTGGCGGTCGAAGTATCCATGTTCTCCTTGTTGGAAACGAGGTGGACACCTTTGAGCTGCAGATCTTCCACCAGCTGCAGTAGGTCTTTTGTGCTGCGTGCCAGTCTGGAGAAGTCATGTACATAGACAGTGTCACCTTCGCGTACATACTCTAACATTCGTTGAAGTTCTGGCCTTTGAGTATTTTTACCGCTAATCTTTTCGGTAAACCATTTGTCTATATCATATTTCTCCAAAGCTTTGAGCTGGCGTTCCTCGTTTTGGTCAATGGTGCTCACTCGTACATAAGCGATGTTGGACATCTTCATTCCTCCAATGGTAAAATTGAAATCTAGACCCTGTTTACATCCTGTCAATTAACAGGAAAATGAACTCTAATTTGACAGGATGGGAGATGGTAGTGGAAGTTAAGTTAGGGTATACTCCAGATTTACAGGATTGAAAGAGGAGGGAAGCAACCCCTTCTCTTGAATATTAACATTCAACCATCCTTACCCCACAATCCAGGCAGCCGATGTTGACCACCTTTGTGGCTCTTACGCTCATGCCGCAGCAGGGGCAGATGTATTTTCTGGAGCTGGATTTTTTCGGTGTGGTTGGGGTGGCTGTGCCGCTGTGGGTACCGGTGCCACCAATTTGGAAGCCGCTGAATTCGTTGCGGTTGATGAGAATATCAGTCAGGTTGTTGTCAATGACGAACTCCAATAGAGCTTCTGCAGGAGAAGTGTGACTCCAACCGTACTTGTCGGAGTGTTCCACCATCAAGCCGCGAGCTTCTGCAGCTTCTTTGAATCTGCGGTTGTGATAGGTGTTGCCTCGGCTGCAATCCTGAATCCCTTGCTCATAGTTCCAGTAGTGTACCATCTCATGAAGCAAGGTTGCCGCAACTTCTTCGATTGGTCTGGCAAGTGTGCCTGCACCAATGTTGATCTCATGAGTTCCGCCTAACTTGGAAACCCAGGTATCCTCTCGCAGAGAGAAGTGTCCGTAGGCTCTTGGTGTGCTCTGGATGGTGATGGTTGGTCTTGAAAGTGCACTTTCAAAAAACTCTTCATTGAGCAGATCGAAGATCTTATTGAGGTAGCCTGCAACGCGGTTATAACTGGTCATCTGTTTCATAATGTCCTCCTTGAAATTTGGGGAGGGACAAGCTATAATAATCTTGCCCTCCTTTTTGGTTGGGTGTTGAGCTCTTTGCCTGTCGCTTTGGTCGGTGTTCGGGCAAGGGGCTTTTTCTATGCGATGGTGAAACGGCGGCTTTCAATTTGCTTGGTATAAGCTTTGTAAACGTCTGGCATGACCTTTTTGAAAGCAGTAGTGTCGAAACGATTGGAGAGCACAGAAGTCCAGCGTACAATGTATGTACCGGCTACAAGCTCTTCGGTATCCTGCTCATACATCTCTGCCTTGATGGCATCTCTGAGAGCCTCTGCCTCATTCTTGGCTTCCTCCATCAATGCTTCCCACTGTTTCAGTTCTTCGATTTTGTTGATGATTTCTTGTTTGCTCATGTTCATTCTCCTTTGATGTTTTGTTTGGTCTTGGCTGACCTTGTGATTTTATTATACACGAATAATCGTGGATAATCTATTGACAATATACACGAAAAAGAGTGCTGCCGCAATGTGAATGTTATACACTTTAAATCGTGTATAAATGTGCTATAATATAGGAAACAGAAAAGGGAGTTGATTTAATGCCACTGAAATATAAATTCGAAGTTGTCGATGCACTGAAGGATAAAGGATATACTTCCTATAAAATCAGACAGGAAAAAATCCTCAGCGAATCGACTATGACTAAGCTGAGGAACAAACAAGGTGTATCTTGGGAAAATATCGAAACGCTGTGCGAGCTTTTGGACTGCCAGCCCGGCGACCTGATGGAGTATGTAAAAGAATAGCCGGGGCTGTTTACAATATAATTGTAGGTTTCTGCAGTCAGAGAGGCAGTAGGTTACTTTTTGGGATCTCTGAGTGATATAAGCGCCCGAAAAAGATTGTTTCTTTCGAGAAAAAGATCGCGTGACATCTGCATTCTTTCGGTTGATCAACGATACAAATCTGATGTAATAATGCGATATGAGAAAAAATCCCCCGACTCTTTCCAAATTGGAGAGGGTCGGGGGATTTGTCATTTATGGATGGCAGTTACCGCATGGGTCGTAGCCTTGAGCAATCAGAGAATCGCGGGTAGCGACAACATCTTGGCGGTTCTTTGCGCTCATTTTCTTGACACTGCCGCAGTTTGGATAGTGGAACTTCTTAGAATTAGTGTTCAGCACGTAGCTCTGACCGACTGGAGCAGGCGCAGGCGCTTCTTCTTTCGGTTTTTCGGTTGCCGGTGGGGTAGTTGGTGCAGAAGGTGTAGCCGGTGTTGTCGGAGCTGCAGGGGTGCTTGGAGTGGTTGGCTTTGTCTCTGCAGGCTTGGAAACCACAGTGCTGCCTGGAGTCATAATGGCGTCATTGGAAGCGGATTTATTTGCGCTGACAGAAACGTTTTTGCCGTCAGAGGTGACAGTGATATCACCATTCAGATCGGTGCGATACACCTTCACATCAGCGTCACGCAGACGGCTCAGAACGGTATCGGTCGGGTGACCGTAGCTGTTGCCCTTGCCACAGGAGATGATAGCATACTCCGGCATGATCTCGCGCAGGAACTGGTAACCGGTGCTGGTGTCGCTGCCATGGTGGCCGACCTTCAGAACGTTGGCGGAGAGATCTGCGCCGCGATTCAGAACAGCCTGTTCAGCGTTGTATTCTGCGTCGCCGGTGAACAGGAAAGAGGTCTCGCCATAGATGACTTTGAGAATGATGGAGGTGTCGTTGGTATCATTGCCGCCATTAACACCGAGGATCTTCACGTCAGCACTGCCCAGCTCGTAAATATCGCCAACACTTGGAACAGTCAGACTGCCGGCATACTTCGCAAAGTCAGAGAACGCATCGCTGTCGTAGGATTTGACAGGGCAGAGAGTCAGATCAACAGCTGCATAGTTGTATGCACCCGGCAGGCCACCGATGTGATCCTCGTGAGCGTGAGTGCCCACGACGATATCCAGATGGTCAACGCTGCTGGATTTCAGTACACTGTAAATCAGATTGGAATCGCCCTTGTTGCCGCCATCGATCAGCATGTAGTGACCATCGCACTCGACCAAAGCAGCGTCAGCCTGTCCGACATTAAGATAGCGAACAGAGAACGTGGAGTTCTCCGGAGCTTCTTCCACAACTGGTTCAACCGGCTTAGGATCTGCAACCGGAGCAGCTGGTTCCTTTGGTGGTTCTGCAGGAGCAGCTGGAGTTTCACTTGGAGTCTCTGTTGAGGCTGCAGGAGTCGTTGTTTCAGTCTTTGGAGTTTCTTCCTTCACGGTCTCCTGAGGCTTCGTTTCTTCCTTAGAAGGAATCGAAACAGGATTGCTTCGGTCTGGGACAGTTGTTTCTACAGACGCTGTCGGCGTATCAATCACATCAGGCGGTGTTGTTTCAGCATGCGGTGCAACCATACAACCTGCAACAAACAGGACAGCTGCCAGTGCAGCGCTGCTTGATTTACCTAAACGTAGCTTGCTTTTGACCGCATCCATTTGGCTGAGCGGAGAGCAGAGAAAAGCACCTGCTGCCATCATGATTGAGGACAAGATATCTCCGTTAAGAGCTGCGCCTAAAGTCACGAATAGCAGAAAGCCGGTGGCGACGCCTCGTGCGCCTCCACCAAGCAATGAAATCAGTTTTTTCATAGTTAATCCCTTCCTTACTTGGTTTTTATTCCTATTATACTGGTGATAGATGGTAAATGCAAGCTCTGTAAGTTTTGAATCCAATACCAGTTTAGGGCAGGGAAGAATGCAAGGCCAAAGTAAAAGGGGATCTACATGTCCGATGATATAGAATAAGAACAACATGAAATTTAGAATACGACTACAATTAATCGGCAAAAGCTCGATGAGGCTTGAGCATTGTCAAATATGAATCCTCTGTGTCACCCACGGTGATGCGGGGGATTTTTCTTAACTAATAGTAGGAGTGGTAACCACAGAGGCGGATTTGTTTAGTCGTGATTTAGTGTTCTTATTGGGATTGGAATGACCATATTTCTGTAAGAATGGTGCGAAAAACTCCCCCTACTATATGAAGTTGATTAATAAACAATGGTAACTTATCTGCCGAAATACAAAGTTTTATTGTGATGACACACTAAGTAATATCATGATTAAAGACCTTTAAATGGGGTATTTGACGATAAAAATTACATTTACTGGAACTAAGATATTGCAGTCAAAAAACAAGTTAACTGAAATATTGGGTAAGGGACACTTTCATAGTCCAAATGGTTTGATGTTGTGCATGCACAATACGTTTTTGAAATGATTTAATCGAGCTGAAGTGTGTTGAGATACTTTGAATGACAAGTGACCCATTTACCACCTAATCCATAAATAAGGGGGTGAAACCTATGTTTGAGAAAATCAAATCGACAGTGACAGTTAAAGATGCTGCAGAGCATTATGGACTGGATGTTAGCCGAACCGGTAAATGCTCCTGTCCGTTCCATGATGATGACGAACCCAGCATGAAGCTGAATGACAATTACTATTATTGCTTCAGCTGCGGAGTTAGCGGAGATGTCATCGATCTGACGGCTGGAATTTTTAAGCTGAGCAAATACCAGGCAGCACTAAAGCTGTGCAAAGACTTTGGAATCGAATACACTGTGAGTAATGATAGTGTGGGGAAACACCAAAACACTCCTATCCAATTGCTTAAAAAGCTGACTAATGATATGTGCAGATGGAAGCGAAGTCTTGCACCAATTGACTGCGGGGAACTGTTGGATCCGTACTTTGTATTCGCATGCGTGAACCTAGAGCAGGCAGAGTACATTTTGAGTGAGAAGGATGCTGAAGTAGCATCAGAATTTATGAGACGTTTTAATGAATCATGTCAAGGAGGACATACGAATGAACTACGATAATAGTGAGAAGAAATCATTTGATCCCACTGTTTGCTTTACCTTTTTTGGAAGCTGGTTTGCAACGATTGAGCAGATGGAGACCAATCAGGATCTGGTTAGTCCGGCATACATGTTGTTCAAAGCCATTGCAAACTACGCTCTTTACGGTCTGGAACCGGGAGAGGAATATGATTGTCCTGAGTTGAAGCATATCACTTACTTCTGGCCTTTGCTTGCAAAAGAAATCGAAAACAATATTAGTCGCAGAAAGCGTGGATTTGCCGCAGAGAAGCCAAATGAGCTTCATGAAAAAATAATCAATGCAATCATTGCTGATCCAAAAGCATCGGACAGAGAAATTGGGAAACGACTTGGTTGCGGAAAAACAACAGTCAATGACGTGAGAAGAATGTACTCCGAGAGGATCAAGGCTGCTTTAGAAGGTAATACTCCTGCTTGTACTCCTATTTCTTCTGTTGTTGGTTCTTCTGGTACTTATATTGGTAATGATAGTAGCGGACGGGGACAGTCCGGACAAGCGGGACAAGATCAATGGAAAGAGATAGGCCTGGACGATGAAGACGATGATTTACCGTTTTAGGTCCAATCATTTTTTATCGTAGAATTAAGAGGTGAAGAATAATGGGATTTATCACAGGTTTTATGTGGGCACTCTTCATTATTGTAATTCTGGTACTTTTGGCCACAATTTTCTGTTTGATGACTGGACTCTTTGCACTTTACGAGTATGCAAATGATATGCTTAGAGACTGCGGCATGAGTGAAGAATGGTTCTTCAAGGATGAATATTCAGAATATTTTAAAGAAGCATTTGAGGAATGGTTTGACTAATGGATGGCGCGGGGTAACTCGCGCCTCTCTTTTAAGGATGGTGAGTTATGAAAGAGATTGAGATTCACAACAAGGTTTTACTGACAATAGAAGAAGCGGCGGCATACTCGAACATTGGTGTTAAAAAGTTGCGTAGTATGACCGACAAGATTGATTGTCCATTTGTGCTATGGAATGGGCAAAAGCGTTTAATAAAAAAACAGAAATTCGACGAATATTTGAATAATGTTTACACAATATAAATTGACCGCCATTAGCAATTCTGGTATAATGAGGTTGCGCAATGGCGTGTTGCCTGAAAGGAGCGACTTATGGCAACACAAAAAGGAAAAGTAAAGCTCCGTACTGGTGAAAGCTATCGTCCTAAAGAAGATCGTTTTATGTATCGTTGGACTGATGTGAATGGGAAACGCCATTCCGTCTATGCTTCCACCATTGGAGAATTACGAGAGAAAGAACAGCTTATACAAAGAGACATACTGAATGGCGTCATACATACTGATATGACTGTTGCAGACCTGTACACTAAATGGATCAAGCTGAAGGTTAACTTGAAGCCTAATACTTTTTACAGTTATCAAGCACTTTACACCAATCATATTGAACCACAATTTGGCAAGAAGAGAATCTCCGACATACGAAAATCTGATGTTCGAGAATACTGTGTTGAGCTTGTGCATCAGAATTATTCTGCCGGTGCTATCAAGCGTATTGTGGCCGTCCTGCGCCAAATGTTTGAACTGGCAGTAGACGATGATCAGTTACTAAAGAATCCTGCGTCACGAGTCCTGACGGGTATTTTACCAGAAGCTAAGAAAAAGGAAGGACTTACCGTAGATGAAGAAAGAGAATTGTTTCAGTTTGCAGCTAAGGACACTCCTCGTCGTATGACATATTTGATTATGTGTATCTTAGTTAAAACAGGATTGCGTATTGGCGAGTTTTGTGCGCTGACTTGGAATGATGTGGACTTGGAAACACGTCGCATCTCTATTACAAAGACGATGGTGGTTGTTCCTCAAACAAAGCCAATACAGCTTATTATTGGTACTCCAAAAACTAAAACCAGTCTACGAACCATTCCAATATGCAGTGATACAGTGGATGATTTCTTGCAACTAAAAGCGTTAGTAGACTCATATCATATTACACAACCTGCAGTAGTTGATGGATACACAGATTTCTGTTGCATGACACCACAGGGAGAAGCAGCTAGTCCAATATCAATCACCAACAAGATTGCATACATGGCCAAGAAGTGTAACAAATATCTTCTCCAGAGAGATGGGGAAGATAGCTTGCAAATTAAGAAGATGGCCGCCCATACATTGAGACATACTTTCGCTACGAGGATGTATGAAGCTGGTGCTGACCCAAAAGCCACACAGAGTATTATGGGTCATGCAACCATTATAATGACTATGGATGTGTACACTGATGCTACCGAGGCGAAGACCAGACAGGCGTTAGAATTGATGGTAACACAATCTAACATTCAAAAGATTTGACACCAATTTTGACACCACTGAAAGGGAAAGTTTTGCTCGCTTTTGCCGTCTTTTGCCAAGTTTATACGCAACGTATCTCAATGGCAATGCGAAAATATCGCATGACTAAGCCATTTGTTGTAATGCACAGGTTTTCAGTTACATGACGGTTGTTTCTTTCAAAAAATATGGTATAATACCCTTATAGATTGCTTTCACAGCAATTCCAATGGTACATCAAAGGAGGAAGCTCTTATGAATATTGAACAGAACCAGCCAAACGGCAGCCTGAAAATCTCTCAGGACGTTATTGCAGCCATCGCTAAATATGCTGCAGACGAGATCGACGGCATCCACTGCCTGACCGCATCCCGTCTCCCAATCAAAAACCTGAACAAAAACAGCATTAAAAAAATCAGCACCAAACCGGTGCTCATCAACATGAACGACGACAGCGCCATCATTGACATCAGCGTTATCGTGAAAGCAGGCTGTAAGATCCGCGCTGTTGCGGAAGACCTGCAGAAAGCAGTCAAAGACGCCGTTCAGACCATGTGCGGTATCACCGTGACAAAAGTCAACGTTCACGTGGAAGGTATCCACTTTGAAGGCGAGAAAGCTCTCGCTGAATAATCATCGCAGCTTGACAAAAGAACAGTGATTTTTCCCCGTTATCAGAGGGAAAGAACCGAACATCGGAGCCTCGCTGTTTTCTTTGGAACAGCGGGGCTTTTTATGTATAAAATCATTGCATATTCAGTATATACTGTGCTATACTGAATATACCACGATTATTCATTGTAAAAATTGACAATTCAACATAAAAACACACGATTTGGAGGACAAAAACATGACAAGACATGAATCCAGACAGGAAGCGTTCTGCCTGTTGTTTGAACGTATCTTTACCGACGCAACTCTCGAAGAAGTAATGGAAAATGCAGTAGAAGGCCGCGATGCGACCCTCAGCGCATACGCTGTGGAGCTGGCTACCACCGCTGATTCCCATCAGGAAGAGCTGGATGCCATCATCGAGCCAAAGCTGAAAAAATGGAAACTGAACCGTATTTCCAAAGTTTCTCTGGCTGCACTGCGTCTGGCAGTCAGCGAGCTGCATTATGAAGAAAACATTCCTGTCAGCGTTGTCATCAATGAAGCGGTTGAGCTGACCAAACGCTTCTCCGGCGAGGAAGACGCATCCTTTGTCAATGGCGTACTGGCTAACATCGCTAAAGACCTGGAGAATAAATAATGGCAGTTTTTGCAGGATTGGATACCAGCAACTACACCACCTCCGTTGCCTTTTATGACACGGAAACAGGCAAGGTGACCCACCGCAAAAAACTCCTTCCCGTAAAGCAGGGAGCCCTCGGTCTCAAGCAGAGCGACGCTGTTTTTGCTCATGTGAAGCAGCTGCCGGAGCTGGTTCGAGATCTTTTTGCGGAGCTGGAGCAGCCGTTGGCAGGTGTGGGCGTTTCCACACAGCCCCGCAGCATGGAAGGCTCTTATATGCCTTGTTTTCTGGTGGGAGAGCTGGCTGCGGAAGTAGCCTGTGCTGTGGCAAAAGCACCGAAATATACCTTTTCTCATCAACAGGGTCACGTTGCGGCGGCCCTGTATTCCTGCGGCAAGCTGGAACTGCTGAAGCAGGAATTCATCGCTTTCCATTTCAGCGGCGGCACCACGGAATGTGTGCTGGTGCGCCCCGATGAGGAAAAGCTGATCTCCACCGAAATCATCGCGGAATCGCTGGACCTGAAATGCGGGCAGGTGATCGACCGTGTGGGCGGCATGCTGAATATGCCTTTCCCATCGGGAAAATATCTGGACGAACTGGCTCAGAAATCCACGAAAACCTATAAAATCAAACCAACCTTCAAGGACAACAACGTCTGCGTTTCCGGCGTGGAAAACCAGTGCAAGAAGCGCTTGGAACAGGGCGAGGCACCGGAGGATGTGGCAAAATTCTGCCTGGAATCCGTCTGCGCCATTGTGGAAACTATGATCAAAAACAATCTGGAGCAGTATCCGGGTCTGCCGCTGATTTTCTCCGGCGGTGTCATGTCCAACAGCCTGATCCGCGCCCGCGTCACCGAGAAATTCGGCGGCTCCTTTGCCGCACCGGAGTTCTCCTCCGATAACGCTGCGGGCATTGCCGTACTTGCTGCGGCAAAAGCGGGATTTCTTAAGTAGCACAAACGTAGAAGCTTGATACTTCGGTCTCAGACCGAAGTGCGCCGGCGCAACGCAGCCAATCGTAAGAAAAAGGTGAAACGCCGGCTGCTGCGGCAAGAGCGGGATTTCTTAAGTAGCACAAACGCAAGCAAACTGAAATTCTAACAATCGAAAGGAGGTCTCACCATGCCGTCTGTTCTCACGGTCACACAGCTGAATCGCTATGTTAAAAACGTGCTGGAGGGTGATTTCCGCCTGAAAGATATGCTGATTCGCGGCGAGATCTCCAACTTCACCGACCACTACAAAAGCGGTCACTTTTACTTCACATTAAAAGAGGGCGACTGTGCCATCAAGGCGGTTATGTTTGCCTCTTACGCAAAAAATGTGCCTTTCCATCCGAAAAACGGCATGGCGGTCATCGTGCGGGGCAGTGTGTCTCTGTACGAGAGGGACGGCAGCTATCAGCTGTATGTTTATGATATGCAGCCGGAGGGCAAGGGCAGTCTGCAGCTGGCCTACGAACAGCTGCTGCAGAAGCTGAAAAGCGAGGGGCTCTTTGACGAAGAGCGCAAGCGCCCGATCCCACGCTTTCCGGAGCGTGTTGGTCTCATCACCTCCGATACCGGCGCGGCGCTCCACGATATGCTCAACATCATCACACGCCGCTATCCGCCGGCACAGCTGATTTTGTATCCTGCTTTGGTGCAGGGAAAATCAGCACCTGCATCACTGATCCGCGCTTTGGATTACTTTAACAGAAACCACAGCTGCGATGTCATCATCATCGGCCGCGGCGGCGGTTCGCTGGAGGATCTGTGGGCATTCAACGACGAGAATCTGGTTCGTGCTGTGGCGGCTTCAGACATCCCGGTGATTTCCGCCGTTGGTCACGAAACTGATGTGACTCTCTGTGACTTTGCTGCGGACCTGCGTGCTCCGACTCCATCGGCGGCGGCAGAATTGGCTGTTCCCGATGCGTCCATGCTGCTGAAACAAATTCAGCGCAGGGAGCAGGAGCTGCAGAATCTGATGCAGTATAAACTTTTCGCGGCGCGGCAGTATTTTGATTCTGTCATGCAGCGGGAGAGCCTGAAAAACAGTAAAGTCTATCTGGAGGAGAAGCGTCGCCGACTGAGCGAGCATCAAGCCTTCCTCCAAAACGATATGACTCATCGGCTGAACAACTGTCGGGAACAGCTGGCTGCCAAGAGCGAACAGCTGAGCCTGCTGAACCCGTGGAATCAACTGCAGCGCGGCTGGTCTCTGACAGAAAACGCCGCTGGACAGCGACTGTCCTCTGTGACACAAACAGCGTCCGGACAGATGCTCATCACCACTCTTTCCGACGGCCGGATCGTCAGCCGTGTGGAGAGCGTGAAACCCAACAAAAACAGCACAAAAGGAGCGAAATAAATGGCAGAAAAAATGACATTTGAACAGGCGATGGCCCGTCTGGACGAAATCTCCATGAGCCTGTCTCAGGGCAGCGTTGCCCTTGATGACGCTGTGGAACTTTACGCCGAAGCGGCAAAGCTGATCGCTCTGTGCAACAAAAAACTGACCACCGCCCAGACCAAACTGGAAAAAGTCATGGGCAGCATGAACGAAGGGGAGTAGCCATGGAATTCCATGAACAACTGGCAATTTATGCTGAGCGCACTGAAGCGGAGCTGAACCGTCTGCTTCCGCTGATCTCCTGCCCACAGCAGGAAGTGGTGGAGGCTATGCGTTACAGCCTGTTGGGCGGCGGAAAACGTCTGCGCGCCGCACTGCTGCTGGCCTTTTACGAAGCCTGCGGCGGAACAGGAGAAACGGCGCTGCCTTTTGCCTGTGCGCTGGAGATGATCCACGCTTATTCGCTGATCCACGATGACCTGCCTTGCATGGACGACGATGATCTGCGCCGCGGCAAGCCATCCTGTCACATTGCTTACGGCGAAGCTACGGCACTGCTTGCCGGCGATGGATTGCTGACGCACGCCTTTGATGTGCTGCTCCATGCGGACTGCGAGCCTCTGCGCACACTGAAAGCAGCAGGCTGCCTGGCTCAGGCCATCGGTGTCTACGGCATGATAGGCGGTCAGGTGATGGACCTTGCCAATGAAGAAAAAAGCGACGTCAGCGAAGAACTGCTGCGTCAGACCGACGCCCTCAAGACCGGTGCGCTGATTCGTGCCGCCTGTGAAATGGGCTGTATTCTGGCGGGCGCTGACGAGAACAAACTCTCCGCGGCCAAAGCCTATGCGGAGAAAATCGGGCTTGCTTTCCAGATCACTGACGACATTCTGGATGTTACCTCCAGCACCGAAGAGCTGGGAAAACCGGTAGGCAGTGACATGGAACAGCAAAAAAACACCTATGTGAGTGTTTACGGCATCGAGGGAGCAAGAGCGCGTTCCGCGCAGCTCCTGAACGAAGCCAAAGAAGAGCTGAAAACAGCCGGATTCGGCGGGGATTTCCTGTCGGATTTGGCGGATTATATTCTTGAACGCAAGAACTAAGAGAGTAAAAGGATCAAAACAATGACTGAATTTATCCAAGGAATCCTGAACAATCATTTTGTCATGGTCGCTGCCCTGAGCTGGTTTCTGGCGCAGCTGATCAAGACCCTGCTGAACCTGCTCATGACCCGTGAGCTGGTCCTGGAACGCATGGTGGGGGCCGGCGGTATGCCAAGCGCACACTCTGCCTTTGTGGTTTCTCTCATGGTCACAGCAGGACGCATCTGCGGATGGCACAGCTTTGAATTCGCCATCTGTTTCGCGCTGGCGGCGGTGGTTATGTATGACGCCACCGGCGTTCGTCAGGCAGCAGGGCAGCACGCGCAGGTGCTGAACCAGATCGTCAACACCATGTATGAAAACTTCCATGTGGTGTATGAGATCGAGAAAAAACACAACTTTGATTTCTTCCGAAAACGCACGAAAGATGACCCGGACGACGCAAAACAGCTGGAAGTTCGCGAAAGCAATCAGCTGCTGCTGAAAGAACTGCTGGGTCATACCTTACTGGAAGTGGCAGGCGGCGTGATCCTCGGCATTGTCGTGGCGCTGCTGTACCCACTGCCGTAATATTTCATTGAAAACGAAGGGAGGTTTTCCATGAACGAACCTCTTTTGCAGCACATCAACTCACCGGCTGATGTGAAAAAACTGAATAAAGATCAGCTTCCTCAGCTCTGTCGGGAGCTGCGGCAGCAGATGATCGAAACCACCTCAAAAACGGGCGGACATCTGTCATCCAATCTGGGTGTCGTGGAGCTGACTGTGGCTCTCCACCGTATTTTCGACAGCCCACAGGATACCATTGTCTGGGACGTGGGGCATCAGTGCTATGCTCATAAACTGCTGACGGGACGCAGGGAACAGTTTTCCACACTGCGCCAGAAGGACGGCATCTCCGGTTTCCCGAAACCTCATGAAAGTGTCCATGACGCGTTTGTGGCGGGACATTCCAGCACATCTATCTCTGCGGCTAGCGGCATGGCGAAGGCAAAAACACTGAACAAAGACCCACACAGCACCGTTGCTGTCATTGGCGACGGCTCTTTCACCAGCGGCATGGCTTATGAGGCCATCAATAATGCCGCTCGCAGTGGCGACCGGCTCATCGTCATTCTAAATGACAACAAAATGTCCATTTCCAAGAACGAGAGCAGTCTGGCGAAGTACCTGTCCGCGATGCGCGCAAAGCCCAATTACTTCAAAATCAAGGACAGCGTGCAGGAGCTCTGCCACCACATTCCATTGGTGGGCAGACCGTTGGAGCATACTCTCCAGAAGCTGAAAGCCACTGCAAAAACCTTGCTGTACGGCAGCAATTTCTTCGAGGATTTGGGTTTCCGCTACTTGGGTCCGGTTGATGGTCATGATTTGGAGCAGCTCTGCGCTGTTCTGGAACGTGCGAAAATGCTGAATAAACCGGTATTCCTCCATGTGGAAACACAAAAGGGCAAAGGCTACAAACCTGCCGAGGAAAATCCCGGTGAGTTCCACGGAACCTCCGGCTTCGATATTGAAACAGGAAAAAGCAAGGCAAAACTGGGAGGCAGTAACTTCTCCGAAGAGTTCGGCAAGCATTTGACCGAGCTGGCGAAGATGGATGAGCGCATCTGTGCCATCACTGCCGCTATGAAATATGGCACCGGCCTCAATCACTTCTCCAAAGAGTTCAAGCAGGCGGGACGCTTCTTCGATGTAGGCATCGCGGAGCCCCATGCGGTGACCTTCGCGGCAGGCATGGCGTCCAAAGGAAAGCTGCCGGTGTTTGCCGTATATTCCAGCTTCCTGCAGCGCTGCTACGACCAGATCCTCCACGACTGCTCCATTGAAAAGCAACATCTGTTGCTGGGTATTGACAGGGCAGGTATTGTCGGCGCTGACGGTGAGACCCACAACGGTCTCTTCGATGTGGCTATGCTGCTGAACATTCCGGCTGTGGAGCTGTGGTCTCCGGCCACCTATGAGGAGCTGCGCTGGAGCATGGAACAGGCTTTGTACCACAGCGATGGCGTCTGCGGCGTTCGCTATCCGAGAGGCGGCGAAAACGCCGAGCTGGCGGCTCTCTGTCAGCCGCAGAATTGGCAGCTGCTCAACGAACAGCCCAATAAGCGCAATCTCATCGTCACTTACGGACGTATCAGCAGCGAAGTGCTGACGGCAGCAAAAACTCTCAACGCCGCTGTACTGAAACTGACGAAAATCTTCCCTGTGGAGGAGGAAATCCTCACAGAGCTCAAGCAATATCAGCGGGTCCTCTTCGTGGAAGAGGGCATCAAAACCGGCGGTCTGGCTCAGTACGTGGGCGCAGAACTGCTGGAACGTAAATATAGCGGCGAATACCGCATCCGTGCGGTGGAAAACCGCTTTGTGCCTCACGCATCTCCGGCAGAAGCCACCGCGCTTTGCCGACTGGACAGCATGAGTCTTATCAATGATTATCAAGAATTTTTCGAATAAATAGGAGGGATTCCCTTGAAGGAACGACTGGACGCAGCGCTGGTGCAGCGCGGACTGTGCCAGAGCCGTGAACGTGCCAAAATCGTCATTATGGAAGGTTTGGTGTACGTCAACGGTCAGAAATCCGATAAAGCGGGTACTCAGGTCAAGGACGACGATGAGATCGAAGTTCGCGGCGAGACCCTGAAATATGTGAGCCGCGGCGGCAAAAAGCTGGAGAAAGCCATGCAGAGCTTCCCAATCGACCTGAACGGCGCTGTATGCATGGACATCGGCGCATCCACCGGCGGCTTTACCGACTGCATGCTGCAGAACGGCGCAAGCAAGGTTTACTCTGTGGACGTTGGCTATGGTCAGCTTGCATGGAGCCTGCGCACCGATGAGCGCGTGGTCAATCTGGAGCGCACCAACATCCGTTACCTGACCGAAGAGCAGGTGCCTGACATGCTGGATTTCATCTCCGTGGACGTATCCTTCATTTCTCTGACGCTGGTTCTGCCTGTGGCTTACCGCTTCCTGAAAGAGGGAAAAACCATGGTTTGTCTGGTGAAACCGCAGTTTGAAGCAGGCAAGGAAAACGTGGGCAAGAAGGGCGTTGTCCGCGACCCGAAAATCCATGAAATGGTTATCGAAAAGGTTGCTAACTTTGCACAGGAACAGGGCTTCGCCGTGCTGGGTCTGGACTTCTCTCCGATCAAAGGTCCGGAAGGCAACATCGAATATCTGCTCCATCTGGGCAAAACAGAAGCAGGAGAAGCCCTCAGCCACGAAACCGTGGAAGCGGTTGTCAGCAAGGCACATGAGACCCTGTAAGGAGGCGTCTGTATGAATTTTCTCTTTATTTTGAATCCCAATAAGCTGAATTCCGTGGACTGCGCCACCCGCGCCATCCACATTCTGAAAGCCCGCGGCTGTGAGGTCTACACCTTGCCGCTGTATGTGGAAAAATTTCAGAATCTGGCGGTAAAAGAGTTTAAGATGGGCGACGACCCTTCACTCATCGACATGGTCGTGACCATCGGCGGCGACGGCACCCTCATCCATAGTGCGGAAAAGGCACTGGAACTGGACAAACCGATCGTCGGCATCAATTCCGGTCGTCTGGGCTTCCTGACAGAACTGGAGCACTACGAACTGGAAAGTCTGCAGCAGCTGGCTGACGGCAATTTTGAGATTCAGGATCGCATGATCCTGGAAGTGGATCACTATCATCAGAAGGGCGGCTGCGACAGCTATCTGGCAGTCAACGACGCAGTCATCAGCAAGGAAGACATGAATGCCCGCGTTGCCGACATTGATGTGGTGCTGCGCAGCGGTTATGTCAACGGCTACCGTGCCGACGGTCTGATCTTCTCGACGCCGACCGGTTCCACCGCTTACTCTTTGTCCGCAGGCGGTCCGATTGTCTGTGCCGGAATGCAGGCGATCATCGTCACCCCGATTTGCCCGCATTCTCTCTTCTTCCGCTCCATGGTCTATGGCCCGCAGGAAGAGCTGACCGTACAGGGCAAGTACATCAACAACTCCGATACCTTGGTTATGTCCATTGACGGCAAGGATGTTGTAAAAATCGCCCCGGGAGACTGGGTGCAGATCAAACGCTCCCAGCAGAGCATGAAATACGTTGTTCTCAACAAGAACAATTACTATAAGAAGCTGACGGAAAACTTCAGCAACAGGAGGTAACTATGAAAGCGAAACGCCATGCCAAGATCCTTGAATTGATCGGCAACAAGCACATCAATACCCAGGAGGAGCTGCAGGCTGAGCTGGGTAAAAACGGCTTTTTGGTAACACAGGCTACCGTTTCCCGCGACATCAAGGAGCTGCGCCTCATCAAATCTCTGTCCAATGACGGCAGCTACCACTACACCACCCATCAGAAAGAAAAGGGCAGCGATCTGTCCTTCAAATTCCATGCCATCTTCTCCGAATCCGTTCGCGGCGTGGATTATGCACAGAATCTGGTCGTTGTAAAATGCTACACCGGTATGGCGAATGCTGCCTGTGCGGCGCTGGATTCCATCCATTGGGAAGGTGTCGTTGGTACCATTGCCGGCGACGATACTATCCTCGTTGTCATGCGCAGCGAAGCCTTTGCTGAAAAAATGATCGAGGACCTGAACAAACTGATCCATTAGTCCAAGTGCTGAAGGAGGAAAAGAATGCTCTCTCAGCTTTATATTAAGAATATCGCGGTGATTCGGGAGGCGGACATTGAGTTCGGCCCCGGATTCAACGTGTTTACCGGCGAGACCGGCGCGGGCAAAACCATGCTGATCTCTGCCATCAATGGCGTGCTGGGGGCAAGACTCAGCCGTGACATCATACGCTCCGGTGAGGACAGCGCAGCGATTTCCGCCTTGTTTACGGGAATTTCCGATGCAGCGGCACAGCGTATCGAGGAATTGGGTTACGACGCCGCGGATCGTGAAGTGCTGATCTCCCGTGAGATCGGTGCAAAAAACAGCTGTAAAATCAACGGACGCCCGGCTACCATGCAGATTCTGCGTGAGATCGCATCCGAACTCATCGATGTTCACGGACAGAAGGACAATCACCGTCTGCTGGACCCGCAGTATCATATCGAATATATCGATGACTTCGGCGAACTGACGGAGCTGCGGGAAAGCTACCGAGGCATCTACCGCCAGATGCAGGAGATCCGCAAAAAGCTGCGCGCCATGCAGCAAAGCGACCGGGAGAAAGAGCAGCGCATCGCTCTGCTGCAGTATCAGGTCAACGAGATTGAAACGGCCAATCTGCAGCCGGGTGAGGACGAGGAATTGTCTCAGCGCCGTGACACCATCCGCAACGCGGAACGCATCCTCAAGCTGACAGCCGAAGCCAAAGGCCTTCTGGATGGCGGAGAGGACAGCGATGGCGCCGCCAATATGCTGACGCAGTTGGCGGAGGTATTGGGCAAGCTGTCCCGCTTCGTGCCGGAACTGTCCGATGCGGCAGCGCAGGTGACGGAGGTTTCTTATACCATTCACGACGTCAGCGGTGAGATCAGCCGCTATCTGGATCATCTGGACTTTGACCCGCATTCACTGGATGAGATCGAGGACAGACTGGAGCTGATCCAGAGCTTCAAGCGCAAATATGGCGCAAGCATCGAAGAGATTCAGGCTTACGGTCAACGTGCCGCCGATCAGCTGCGGGAGATCCAGTTCTCTCAGGAGATCATCGACGACTTGGTGGAGCAGGAAAAAGCCCTGCTGCCGCAGTTGGCGCAGGCAGCCGATGAGCTGACTTCCGCCCGCCATCAGGCAGCGAGAAACTTCCTGTCCCGCATCAAGCGAGAGCTGGAGTTTCTCAATATGCCGAACGTGAAGCTGACCGTCAGCGCAGACCGCTGCGATTATATGCCAAACGGTCAGGATGAGCTGGAACTGCTCATCAGCTCCAATGCCGGCGAAGCGCCGAAGCCTCTGGCGAAAATCGCTTCCGGCGGTGAGCTGAGCCGTGTCATGCTGTCCATCAAGAATGTGCTGGCAGAAAAGGACCAGGTCGGCACAGCCATCTTCGACGAGATCGATACCGGTGTCAGCGGCTCTGCGGCGCAGAAAATCGGCAAAAAACTGCAGGAAGTTTCCCGTAACCGACAGGTCATCTGTGTGACCCACTTGGCTCCGGTTGCAGCCTGCGGCGACAGTCATCTCTTCATCCACAAGGATGTGGAGGAGGGCAGGACTTACACCCGCGTGGATCTGCTCAGTGAGGAGGAGCGCGTTCGGGAGATTGCCCGCATCGTTTCCGGTGATGATATCACCGAAACCGCACTGAACAACGCCCGCGAGATGCTGAATTTGGCTCATCAATCTTGACAAATCCGCCCATTGAGGCTATAATTAGCCCATCAGCCATGACGAGAAGAAGTAGCTGAATCCTTTTCTTCCAGAGAGCTTCCGGTTGCTGCGAGGAAGCAGAAAAGCCCAGTGAATACATCTCCGAGCTGCCGCCCGAACGGTTTTCCCAGTAGGCACGGCCGGTTGACGACCGTTAATGCGTCAGGGTATCGACTCCTGTCAATAGACCGGAAGCTACCTGCTGAGGCTCTGCTCGTGAGGGCAGGGTAAATAGAGGTGGTAACGCGACTTTTCGCCCTCTGCTTATTTTCTGAAAATAGGCAGAGGGTTTTATTATGCTTATTTTCGAACATCAATTTATAAAGGAGAACGAACACTATGACTCTGTACGAAGAACTTCAGCGCCGCGGTCTCATCAAACAGACCACCGACGAAGAACACATCAAAGAAATGATCAACAACGGTAAAGCAACCTTCTACGTAGGTTTCGACTGCACCGCTGACTCCCTGACTGCAGGCCACTTCATGGCTCTGACCCTGATGAAACGTCTGCAGCAGGGCGGCAACCGCCCAATCGCACTGATCGGCGGCGGTACCACCATGATCGGCGACCCATCCGGCCGTACCGACATGAGAAAAATGCTGACCAAAGAGGACATCGACCACAACGCAGACTGCTTCAAACGTCAGATGGAACGCTTCATCGAATTCGGCGAAGGCAAAGCAATGATGGTCAACAACGCTGACTGGCTGCTGAACCTGAACTACGTGGAACTGCTCCGCGAAGTAGGTCACTGCTTCTCCGTTAACAACATGCTCCGCGCAGAATGCTACAAACAGCGTATGGAAAAAGGTCTGTCCTTCCTGGAATTCAACTACATGATCATGCAGTCCTACGACTTCTACTACATGTTCCAGAAATACGGCTGTAACATGCAGTTCGGCGGCGATGACCAGTGGAGCAACATGCTGGGTGGTACCGAACTGATCCGCCGTAAACTGGGCAAAGACGCACACTGCCTGACCATCACTCTGCTGACCGACTCCAACGGTAAGAAAATGGGTAAAACCGCAGGCAACGCAGTATGGCTGGATGCAGCGAAAACCACTCCATACGAATTCTTCCAGTACTGGAGAAACGTTGGCGATGCTGACGTTATCAAGTGCATGAAGATGCTGACCTTCATTCCAATCGAAGAAATCGAAGAGATGGAACGCACCATGGAAGGCGCAGAACTGAACAAAGCAAAAGAGCGTCTGGCTTACGAACTGACCAACATGGTTCATGGCGAAGAAGAAGCACAGAAAGCTCTGGAAGCTGCACGCGCACTCTTCACCGCAGGCGCAAGCTCTGCCAATATGCCAACCACCGCTCTGACCGCTGATGAAATCGCAGACGGTAAAATGCAGGTAGCTGACCTGCTGGTGAAATCTGAGCTGGCTCCATCCAAATCCGAAGCAAAACGCCTGATCAAATCCGGTTCTGTTTCCGTCAACGACGTGAAAGTTGCAGACCTGAACGCCTGCGTATCCGAAGCAGACTTTGCTTCCGGCGAGCTGATCCTGAAAAAAGGCAAAAAAGGCTTCCATAAATTCACTCTGTAATTAGATAACTTATGACACCTCCTCTTATAAAGAGGAGGTGTTTTTATAGACAGTTATTGCTAATTGTGATATTATGAGAATATCTATGAGAGTGGGGAGTGGAAATAAGATGGCAAATAACTATACATCTATGGACGATATTATGTGGGATATTGATTGTATGGAAGGGCATGATTTTGAATATTACTGCGCAGCTTTACTCCAAAAAGTCGGGTTCTCCAATGTACGAGTAACACCTGGTTCTGGTGACCAAGGTGTTGATGTATTGGCAATGAAAGACGGTATCAAATACGCAGTGCAATGCAAGAATTACTCTACTCCTCTTGGAAATACTCCTGTGCAAGAGGTAACAGCAGGTAGAAATTTCTATGGTTGTCATGTTGGTGTCGTTATGACAAACTCTACATTCACAATAAGTGCAGTAGAGCTTGCCGAAGTAAATAATATTTTACTATGGGATAGAAAATATCTCATGCATTTGATTTCTGCAACAAAGCAATTACCTGTTCGAAATGATTCATACTTTGATACATCCAATCGTGAAGTATCTGGAAAAGCCAATAGAAAACAGGTCTTTGATTTCAATGATAACTTTGAAGAAGAAAAAGTAGAACGTAAAGGCATGAGAATTGCATTTAAAGGATGTTTAATTTGGAGCGGATTGTGTGCAGTAATGGCATTAGTTGCATTCATTGTAAAAGAATCAATAATGATTGGAATGGGATTAGCGGAAGGAGGTTTTTTCCTCATACTGTCCTTGATGTTCAATGTGCTTTCAAAAACATCCAAAGAAAATGAATTTGTTTTCGAATCAGATGCAGGTAAAATAACAAAGACGACTTTTGTTTGGGGATGTATAGTCATAGCTTTCGTTGTTTTTGTGGTGATAGGTTCACGGTTTGGTCTGGTATAATGTAGTCACATCTGTTAAAAAACCGTGGATAAGTCCTTGACAAACTGGTAAAATAGTGGTACAGTATCATCATGAATAATAGCTGTATCGGCTGTGAAGGAACCAGTAGCCAACGGAAGGCGCTCAGAGAGAGGACATAGTAGCTGAAATTGTCCTTGCGAGACCCGACGGTGAACACCAGTCCGGAGCCATGGCGAGTCACAACGCCATCGTTTCCCGCGTTAAGGGATCTTGAGTGAAAATCAAGGTGGAACCGTGTAAATTTTTGCACCCTTGAACTGCATCCGCAGTTTGAGGGTGTTTTTATTTTTCCAGCAAGATACGACTGAATATATAGGAGGAACATTCATATGAAAATTACACTGAAAAGCGGCGACATTAGAGAATACGCAGCAGCAATGCCTGCTATCGAAATCGCAAAATCCATCAGTGAAGGTCTGGCAAGAAACGTTTGCGCAGCAAAAGTAAACGGTGAAACTGTTGACCTGAGAACCGAAATTTCCGAAGATTGCGAACTGACCTTCCTGACCTTTGAGGATGAGGACGGCCGCGGCGCATTCCGTCATACCGCAGCACACATTCTGGCACAGGCAGTAAAACGCCTCTTCCCGGAAACCAAACTGGCAATCGGTCCATCCATCGCCGATGGTTTCTACTACGACTTCGACCGCGACGGCGGCTTCACTCCGGAAGATCTGGAAAAAATCGAAGCAGAAATGAAAAAGATCGTCAAAGAAGATCTGAAACTGGAACGCTTCACTCTGTCCCGCGAAGAAGCAGTAAAATTGATGAACGAACTGGGCGAGCCTTATAAAGTAGAACTCATCGAAGCGCTTCCTGAAGACGCTGAAATCAGCTTCTACAAACAGGGCGAATACACCGACCTCTGTGCAGGCCCACATATCGCAAGCACCAAAGCGGTCAAAGCCTTCAAGCTGACCTCTATCGCAGGCGCTTACTGGCACGGCGACGAAAAGAACAAAATGCTGTCCCGTATTTACGGTACCGCTTTCCCGAAAGCTTCCGAACTGGAAGAGCATCTGGCTCGCATCGAAGAAGCGAAAAAACGCGACCATCGTAAACTGGGTAAAGAGCTGGGTCTCTTCACCATGGTAGAAGAAGGTCCTGGTTTCCCAATCTTCCTGCCAAAAGGTATGGCACTGAAGAACACTCTGCTGGAATACTGGAGAGAGATCCACACCAGAGAAGGTTACGTTGAAATCTCCACCCCAATCATGCTGAACCGTCAGCTGTGGGAGACTTCCGGTCACTGGTTCCACTACAAAGATAACATGTACACCACCGTTATCGACGAAACCGACTTCGCAATCAAACCAATGAACTGCCCAGGCGGTATGCTGGTTTACAAATCCGAACCAAGATCCTACCGCGACCTGCCTCTGAGACTGGGCGAAGTTGGTCTGGTACACCGTCATGAAAAATCCGGCGCACTCCACGGTCTCTTCCGTGTACGCTGCTTCAATCAGGACGACGCTCACATCTTCATGACTCCGGAACAGATCACTCAGGAGATCAAAGGCGTAGCAAGACTGATCGATGAGATCTACACTCTCTTCGGCTTCAAATATCATGTAGAACTGTCCACCCGTCCGGAAGACAGCATGGGCTCCGACGAAGATTGGGAAGTAGCAACCAACGGTCTGCGTCAGGCACTGGACGAACTGGGTCTGAGCTACGTTGTTAACGAAGGCGACGGCGCATTCTACGGTCCAAAGATCGACTTCCATCTGGAAGACTCTATCGGTCGTACCTGGCAGTGCGGCACCATTCAGCTGGACTTCCAGCTGCCACAGCGCTTTGAAGCAGAATACACCGGTGAAGACGGTCAGAAACACCGTCCAATCATGATCCACCGCGTAGCATTCGGCTCTGTAGAACGCTTCATCGGCGTTCTGATTGAGCACTTTGCAGGTAAATTCCCAACCTGGCTGGCACCTGTACAGGCAAAAGTTCTGCCAATTTCCGAGAAAAACGCAGAATACGCTCAGAAAGTTTACGAAACCCTCAAAGCTGCCGGCGTTCGTGTAGAACTGGATGAACGCAACGAGAAAATCGGTTACAAGATCCGTGAAGCTCAGATGCAGAAGATCCCTTACATGCTGATCGTTGGTAAATCCGAAGAAGAAAACAATGAAGTTTCTGTTCGTCTCCGCGACACCACCGAAAATCAGACCATGGCTCTGGATGCATTCGTTGCACAGATTCTGGACGAAATCAAAAACAAAAAATAAATCATGCTTTGCAGAGTCCTCCGTCATTTGACGGAGGCTTTGCTGTGTCAGGAAAAGAGATGGAAAGACATGGATACTCTGGAAACTCAGAAATTACACGAACCTTCTAAGATCCGCGGGGTCATTTTCCTGTTCTCTGCGGCCTATCTCATCAGTTATCTGACCCGAATCAACTTCGGCGCCATCATTTCCGAAATGGAACTGCAGACCGGCATGGCACGCTCTCTGCTGTCACAGGCAGTTACCGCTGCCTTTGTGACCTACGGTGCCGGACAGCTGGTCAGCGGCTTCTTAGGGGACCGCATCCAGCCGAAGCAGCTAGTATTCTTTGGTTTGCTGCTGACCGCCTCCATGAACATGCTGATTCCATTTTGCGGAGATCCGTGGCTCATGACCGCAGTATGGGCAGTCAACGGTTTCGCACAGTCCCTGATGTGGCCGCCGATGGTACGCCTGATGGTAACGCTGCTCAACGGTGAGGATTACAAGAAAGCCTGCTTTGTTGTGACCTGTGCCGGCTCTGTGGGTACGGTACTGATTTATCTGGCATCTCCGCTGATCATCACTGTTTTCAGCTGGAAGATGGTATTTGGTTTCTGCTCTATTGCGGCGATCATTATGGCGATCTTCTGGCAGAAAAACTGCGTCAACGTTCCGATCGAACACGCAGCACCAAAGGTAGTTGGCGGCAAGTCCCACAGCAATGGTCTGTTTTCTCCGCTGCTTATCGCCATCTTGTTTGCGATCACACTCTGCGGTATTCTCCGCGATGGCGTTACCACATGGATGCCGTCCTATATTTCGGAAACGTACAATCTCAGCAGCACCACATCCATTCTCACCGGCGTTATCATGCCGATTTTCGGTATTGCCTGCAGCCGACTGGCAATGATCGTTTACCGCAAAATGCCGGTGAATCCGATTCTCTGTGCGGGAATTTTCTTTGGAGTGGGCTCTGTGGCAGCCCTTGGCATCAACGTGCTGACCGGCTCATCCGCAGCAGCTTCCGTTGGCTTGACTGCAGTGCTGACCGGCTGTATGCATGGCGTCAACCTGATGCTGATCTCCATGCTTCCGCCGTTCTTCCAGAAGAAGGGCAACATCTCCTTCATTTCGGGTCTGCTCAACTCCTTCGTCTACATCGGCAGCGCTATCTCCACCTCTGGAATTGCGCTGATTTCCGAGAGTCAGGGCTGGGGAATGACGGTCTTCCTCTGGATGCTCATCGCAGTGGCAGGTACCATTATCTGCGCTTTCTGCATCCCCGGATGGAAGAAATTCGCAAGCGAAGAATAAATCAAAAGCACCTCGAAAGAGGTGCTTTTTCTATGCTGAAGCCCATAAACATCAAGATACTGGAGGTTCTGATTGTAAAATCGATGTAAAGTCGAGGTAAATAATGGAATATAGTTTGTTAAATACCAATAGAACTCGGGCGTTTTATTCTGCTAAAACATTGAAAAAAATTGTGCAACCCGCTTAAAGCTTGACGAAGATAGGATAAAAATTGTATAATTTGCGTATGATTAGTGTTTTGCATTATTTCTTCAAATTGGATGCTGTGAAGCACGATCGTTAGAAAGATATGGAGGTATGAATATGCTGAATCATTTCTCTGATGAACAGATCCTGGCTATCGTTGAAGAAAACGGTGCCTGCAAAGAAAATTTGCTGTACATTCTTCTGAAGCTGCAGGATCTCTCCCCACAAAATTACATTGACGAAAGAACCGCAAATCTGGTGGCTGAACGCGTTGGCCTGTCCCGCGTTCAGATGTACGATATTCTGACATTCTATGCAATGCTGAAGACCAAACCACGCGGCAAATATATCATTGAGGTTTGCAACAGCTCCCCATGCTACGCATCCAAAGCGGACCGCGTGACCGCTATCCTTGAAAAAGAGCTGGGTATCAAAGTAGGCGAGACCACTCCGGATGGCATGTTTACCGTTTCTTACATGCCATGCAACGGCTACTGCGAAATCGGTCCTGTTATTCGCGTGCAGGGCAGAACCCACGGTAACCTGACCGAAGAAAAGATCAAAGAGATCATCGACGGTCTCCGCAACGCATAATTCCCAATCCATTGGAAGGAAAGGAATGATACAATGTCAAAAGCAGTTTCTCTGTTGACAAAACGAGTTGGTAAGATCAACCCACAGTCCGTGGAAGATTATGTATCCATGGGCGGTTTTGAAGGCCTGAAAAAGGCTCTGACTATGGAGCCGATGGCTATTATCGATGAAATGCTGGAAGCTACTCTGCTGGGCCGCGGCGGTGCTGCATACCCTGCAGGCAAGAAGTGGAAACAGCTCTACAACATCGAAGGTTCTCCAAAATACATCGTATGTAACGGTGACGAAGGCGAACCTGGTACGTTCAAAGACAAAATCCTGCTGAGAGATGACCCAATGTCCGTCATCGAAGGTATGGCCATTGCCGGCTATGTATTCGGCGCAAACGATGGTTACATCTACATCCGCGGCGAGTACAGACTGATTCAGGCAGCCTTCAAAGAATCCATCGAGGCTTGCAAAAAAGCCGGCTTCCTGGGCGAAAACATTCTTGGCTCCGGCTGGAACTATGATATCCATGTTGTCTCCGGTGCAGGCGCTTATGTTTGCGGCGAAAACTCCGCTCTGCTGAACTCCATCGAAGCGCAGACCGGTCGTCCACGTATCAAACCACCACATCTGGCTGAAGTTGGTCTGTTCAGCAAACCAACTCTGGTTAACAACGTTGAATCCTTCGCAGACGTTCCACTGATCGTAAACATGGGCGGCAAAGCCTTCTACGAACTGGGCAGTGAAGGCGACGGCGGTACCAAACTGGTATCCATCTGCGGTAACGTAAACAATCGCGTTGTTGCAGAAGTTGGTCTGGGCCACGTTACTCTGCGCGACCTGATCTACGACGAAGAATTCGGCGGCGGTATTCCGGAAGGCAAAGAGCTGAAATTCTTCCACATGGGCGGTCAGTCCGGTCCAATCGGCTTCCCGGAACAGCTGGACACCCCATACACTGCAAAAGCACTGAAAAAAGAAGGCCTGAGCATCGGTTCCGGTGCACTGGTTGTTCTGGACGAAGATATGTGCATCATCGACTACCTGCTGAAGGTATGCGAATTCTTTATTCACGAATCCTGTGGTAAATGTGTACCATGCCGCGAAGGCAACAAACAGGTACATAACATCCTGACCAAGTTCAAAAACGGCGTTGCAACCGAAGCTGATCTGGAACTGCTGCAGAGACTGAGCAGAACCATGACCACCGCATCCTTCTGCGGTCTGGGTCAGGCAGCATGCACCGCTCTGGACTGCTGCATCAAACATCGCAGAGCAGAATTCGAAGCTCACATGCGCGGCGAATGCCCACATTGCTTCCCAAAGGAATAGGAGGGTAATTCATGCATTTCGATCCAAATAAAATGATCACCATTAAAATTGATGGCATTCCTGTTACCGTACCTTCCGGCACCAAAATCATCGATGCTGCTGCAAAGATCGGTATCAAAATTCCATCTCTCTGCCATCATCCTGACCTGAACGTGCGCGCATTCTGCCGTGTCTGCCTGGTAGAAGACACCTGGAGCCGCCGTCTGAAAACCGCCTGCAACAACGTTGTTGACGAATGCGGCGACGTTTTCACCAACACTCCACGCGTTCGCGAAGCTCGTAAAACCGTGCTGGAGCTGATCCTCGCTAACCACCCACAGGACTGTCTCAGCTGTCCAAAGAGCGGCAAATGCGAACTGCAGACTCTGGCTCAGGAATACAACCTCCGCGAAAATCCATTTGATTCCGTATTCACCCGCGTTCCAAAACAGCTGGATAACCCGGCTATCGTACGCGATATGAGCAAATGTGTACGCTGCGGCCGTTGCGTAGAGGCTTGCCAGAACGTACAGGGCACCAATGCCATCGGTTATCATCACAGATCCGTTGACTTCAACATTGGTACCGCTTTCAATAACCCACTGAATTCCACTGCTTGTGTACTCTGCGGTCAGTGTGTAGCAGCTTGTCCTGTTGGCGCTCTGAACGAAAAAGACGACACCGAAAAAGTATGGGATGCGATTCATGATCCAAACAAACACGTTGTGGTACAGGTAGCTCCTGCTGTTCGCGTAGCCATCGGTGATGACTTCGGTCTGCCAAAAGGCTCCGTTGCAACCGGTTCCATGGTAGCAGCAATGCGTAAACTGGGCTTCGACAAAGTATTCGACACCAACTTCGCAGCTGACCTGACCATCATGGAAGAGGGCACCGAACTGCTTCACAGAATCCAGAACGGCGGCACTCTGCCAATGATCACCTCCTGCAGCCCTGGTTGGGTAAACTATGTGGAAAAAACCTATCCGGATATGATGCCAAATCTGTCCACCTGCAAATCTCCGCAGCAGATGTTTGGCGCCATCGCAAAAACCTACTACGCAGAGAAAAACAACATTCCAAAAGAAAACATGGTTGTTGTTTCCATCATGCCTTGCGTAGCGAAGAAATATGAATGCGCTCGTCCGGAAATGAACGACAGCGGCGTACAGGACGTTGACTACGTACTGACCACCCGTGAGCTGGCTAAGATGATCCGTACCCGCGGTCTGGATCTGGCTAAGATGCCGGAAGAAGAATTCGATAACCCACTGGGTCTGGCATCCGGTGCAGGTGCGATCTTCGGTACCTCCGGCGGCGTTATGGAAGCAGCGCTCCGCTCCGTATACGAAATGGTTACCGGCAAACAGGCCGGCGATCTGGACTTCGTAGGCGTTCGCGGCCACGAAGCAATCAAAGAAGCTTCTCTCGACCTGAATGGCACTACCGTTAAAGTAGCAGTTACCTCCGGTCTGAAGAATGCGAAAGTTCTGCTGGACAAGATCCGCGCAGGCGAAGCAGACTACCACTTCATCGAAGTTATGTGCTGCCCAGGCGGCTGTGTAGGCGGCGGCGGTCAGCCATTCCGCACCACTGCAGCAATCAAAGAGAAACGTATGGACGGTCTGTACAAAGTTGATATGAAATCCACTTACAGACAGTCTCATAAGAACCCGGAAATCCACAAACTCTACGAGGACTTCCTGGGCGAGCCAAACGGCCACAAATCTCACGAACTGCTGCATACTCACTACACTCAGCGTGAAGTAAAATAGTTTTATAAAAAGAGCCCTCGCATGAGGGCTTTTTTCCCACGTTACAGGAGGGGAAACAATGAATAAAATGGGCTTTGGTTTTCTGCGTCTGCCCAAACTTGGCCCGCAGGATGATACAAGCATTGATTATGAACTGTTGAATCGTATGGTCGATGCTTTTTTAGAAGCAGGCGGAAGCTATTTTGATACGGCATACACCTATCTCAGCGGCGAAAGCGAAAGTGCCCTGAGAAAATCTCTGGTGGAGCGTCATCCCCGCAGCAGCTATCGTGTTGCGACAAAGCTTCCATCCTGGAAAGTGAAATGCGAGGAGGACAACGAGCGTTACTTCAAGGAGCAGCAGGAACGCTGCGGCCTGGATTATTTCGATGTCTATCTGCTGCACTGGCTCAACGCGAAAAATTATGAAATTGCCGAGAAATATCATGAATTTGCCTTTATGAGCCGTCTGAAAGCAGAAGGCAAGGTGGGAGCCATCGGTTTCTCTTACCATGACAGCGCCGAACTGTTGCATGAGATCCTCACGAAGCATCCGGAAGTGGATTATGTTCAGCTGCAGCTGAACTATTTGGATTGGGACAGCCCTTCCGTGCAGGCGCAGCTCTGCTATGAAACGGCCGTAAAGCACGGGAAAAAGGTTCTCGTTATGGAACCGGTGAAGGGCGGTACACTGGCGGAAATTCCGGCAGAAGCAGCTGCAGCTTTTGCAGAACTTGACCCTACACTCACTCCGGCACAGTGGGCACTGCGTTTTGCACAGTCTCTGCCGGAAGTTGAAATCGTCCTCAGCGGCATGAACAGCATGGAACAGATGGCAGAAAATATGCAAGATGTTCCGCTGATGAATGAACAGGAGCTGGCTGCCTGTGGAAAAGCCCGCGAAATCATTCGCAGTCAGACGGCGATTCCATGTACTGCCTGCGGCTACTGCGCCGGCAACTGCCCAAAGAAAATCGCCATTCCGCAGTATTTCAAGTTGTATAATGAATACGCCCGCAACCACAACGATGACTGGAAGATTCAGCCGGTGTACGATGCCCTGTGCAAAACGTACGGCAAAGCCTCCGACTGCATTGGTTGTCTGCAATGTGAACGAAACTGCCCGCAAAAAATCCAGATCACTCACTGGCTGAAAGAAACAGCAAAAGCATTGGAATAGAAAAGAGCCCTCAAACGAGGGCTCTTTTTATTTGCAGATATGATAGTAAACACAGTGATGAACAAGTCCGCGGTATTCGATGTCATCTTCTTTTTCCTGACGAATCATACCGGCTTTTTCCATCACACGCAGGCTGGCCGGGTTTTCCACAAAGGCACCTGCGCCGATTTCGCGGAAGCCCTGCTCAAAGAGGTGAGCGATGAGGGCGGTCAAGGTTTCGGTCATGTAACCCTGATTGTGGAAAGCCGGGTCAATGACATAACCCAGCTCAATGTAGCCATCTTTGATACCGGTGTCGTTAAAGAAGCCGATGAGCCTGTCGTCGAGAACGATGGCTCCCGCGATTCGATCCGGGGACAGTGACAAATCTTGATAGCGCAGAAACAGGCGAAGGACCTGCTCTCTGCAGTCGAAATCCGGGATCATAAAGGTTTCCTTGATTTTACTGTCCGTCAGCAGACGAAGCATGATCTCCTCATCCTCAGCAAGAAACGGACGAATCAGCAGGCGTTTGGTACGCAGTTCCATAAAAATTCCCCCTTCTGCTTTTCATTATAGCGGAGTTCTCACAGAAAGACAAGCCGCATACAATGGAGCAAACGGACAAGAAAGAGGTTTGGAACATGAGAAAACAGGATTTGGCAACACGGGTGCTGAAATATCACATTCGACAGAAGGGTGCAACGCTGCTGCTGGGAGCCTTCTTTTTGTTGGGTGCTCTGCTGGGAACACAGGTTTACAGATTCTGCGGAGAGGAGGAACGACAGCTTTTGGAGGCGCTGCTGAGCATGGCGCCAAACAGCACCTTTGCGGAAGTTTTCCATAGGCAGCTTCTGTGTGAAGGAGTCTTACTGCTGCTCCTGTTCCTCAGTGGATTTTGTGCTTTGGGACAAAGCGCCGCAGCGTTCCTGCTGCTGTTTCGCGGTTTGGGCTTGGGGATCAGCGGCGTCTGTCTGGCGCAGCAGGGAAGAGAGAGCTTTCAGCTGTATTTACTGATCCTCCTGCCGCAGACACTGATTTTCTTTTTGCTGCAGTTGGCAGCCAGCAAGGAAGCAGCAGCCTTCAGTATGAATTTTCTGCGGCAGCTGTTGGGTCTCAGTGGAATGAAAGGCCTCAGTATTACACCGAAAATTTATATCCTGCGCTTTGTTTTGCTTTTTCTGCTAAGCATTTTTGCGGCCTTTGCCGTGACACTTCTGAGTTTATTCCTCAGTCGCTTTCTTTAATATTTGCGGCTGATGTAAGCGTAGCACAGCCAGTAGATGACAACGAAGGAAAAAACACTGTAACCAATCCACATAGCAGCTTCAGCCATGTTCAGCAGATGCAGAACGATGAGGGCGATACAGCCAAGGAAAATGTACATAGAGAACGCCAACGCACGAGCCTCTTTCCAGAGCTTCACGTTGCGTTCGTCAGTTTCGGCAATTTCACGCTGTTTGATGCTGTCTTCGCTGCGGGTAATACGTTTATACTGAGCGATACGGGCAAGACCCATCACAGTAAACACAAGTCCCAGAGAGGAGAGCATTTCATTGCCTTTCCACCAGCTGATAGCGATCATTGCGATTCCCAAAAGGACATAAACGATAGCGGTATACAGTCGAACTTTCAGTTTTTTACGAAATTCCATACTAATCCTCCTCAAAAATAAATAACTCTTCGATCGATACAGAAAAATACTTGGCAATACGGTGAGCCAGTTTCAGAGACGCGTCGTACTTGCCGTTTTCCAGGGAAATAATGGTCTGGCGGGTCACATCCACTGCCTTTGCCAAATCATCCTGTGTGATTTTTTGCTGTTTACGATATTCTTTGATACGATTTTGCATTTGATCACCACCTGTAAAATTGTAAAGCGCGTTTTACATTTTTAATATAGCATACGAAAACACAAATGTCAAGCGGACTTTACATTTGTGTTCAAAAAAACACCCTGCCTCCGAGGAGACAGGGTGCTGTTGTTTGGTATTAGCCACGGTTGCGGTAGAGGTAGAAGGTAACGTAACCGTCAGCGATTTTGATGTCAGCATGATCGATCATCGCACCGATGAGAAGCATTTCGCTCTCGTCCTGCAGGTCGCCGCCGCCGGCAAGACCCCAGTAGCTTTCTTCCAGTGCAGGTCTGCGTCCCTGATTCAGATAACGAATCAGCTGTTCAACACGAGGGAAATGTTCTTCGTCGTAGTTGCTGCGGAAGAAGATCGCATGCTGTTCGGCATCCTCGCGGATTTTGATGTCAAAATCTGTGCCGCCAACGGAGTAGAAGAAGGTGATCAGTTCATGGGCGATGCCCGCAATTTTCATTTTAACGTGATGCATAAGTGGTAGTATCTCCTTTGATGGATTCAATCAGTGGGATGAGGATCAGAGCAACCATACCGGCAGAGAAGCCGTTGTTGTACAGGTTCAGACCGCCATGGAAGGCACCGATACTCAGAACCATGGATGAGTGGAGGAAGCCGGCAACGATGCCGTATTTCCAGCCATACTGACCGGCGATCGGAGCAAGACAGGTACCAAAGAGGGCAGCCAGCTGAACCGATGGGTCGTGGATGTTCCAAACCTTAAGAACAGAACCGAGATAAACGCCGATGATGATAGGAAGAACGTTTTTCAAATGCTTGCCGAAGGCACCGAAGCCAACGATGGTAAAGAGTCCGCCGATAGTCGCGCCATTGATCTCACCACCGGTCAGAAGAATAAACAGGACGGATGCGATACCCAGAACACCCATGTTCATCATGACAGGTGGGAGGCCATCCATGAGAACAAAGTCAGACATCAGACGACCGGAGTGGCGATGGATACGCAGCATAGGTTCCAGCTTCCAGTCATTGAAGTACCAGCCCAAAAGGAACAGCACTGCAAAGAGCAGGAGAAGGTAGCCGATAACAAGCCAATGTGTCTCATAGCTCCAAACCAGCTGAGATTCCGGCATATAGCCGAAGCTGCGCAGGATGGCAACGACCAGTGTGCCAATGAGACCGGCAGAGAAGCCTACGTTGTAGAGGCTGTAACCCTGATGGACACGCAGACAGTAGGTGGACAGCGGCGGAATAATGAAGCCGATAAGCAGACCGGTGAAAATCGCACCGATGAGGGTGATCCAGTCACAGCGGATCAGGTAAATTTCTGTAATCAGCGGAGCCAGCGCTGTGCCGTAGAGAGCGTTGTAAATGTACTTATCGAAGCGGTCCTCCTGACGTTTTGCGTAGAGGAATACGCCGCCGATAATTGGCCAGATATTCACGATATCCTTGCCGAACATGGAGAAGCCGGCACAAAGGAGAACACAGGCGATGCCCGGTCCGGTGATGCGGACTTTCAGCAGTTCAAAGAGCAGGAGGGCGATGGCCATGACAGCACCTGCATTGAAGAAGGTTGCCCCCACACCTGCCACCGCAAAATTGTCGGCGATAAGACCGGCAGGATGCCGGACAATGGTGATCATGCCTTTCAGAATGTCCATTGGACTGTCGCTCAGGAAGGCAAAGACAAAGAGAGAAGCGCAAATAACCCACAGAAGCTGTTTAGCGAAAATGAATGGCTTCATTCGCAGAGTTTCTTTGAGATTTTCGATGATTGTCACCCTTTCTTATTGAATAATATAACAAACAAATTATATCATAATTGGCGGACAAGCACAACTCATGGAAATGTCGATTTGCAGGTCGGAATTTCGTTGAATAGAAACAAAGCGCAGCAGCACTTGCAAAGTTGCTGCCGCTGTGCTACCATGAAGCCAAAGAGGAGGAGTGCAATCATGAAGAAAAAACGGTGGCTTCCGCTGTTGATCCTACTGCTTTCGCTGCTGTGCTCTATGGCTTTGTATGTGGAAAAAGAAGCGGAATTTTCAAAGTGGCTCAGCACAAGCGGACAGGTGGAATCCGTTGTGTTTCACAAACGAAAGAAGGCAAGCAAAAGCTCCTACACCATTTCCTATATCTATGAAGTGGAGAATATGCTCTATCACAGTGCGAACACATATAACGGGCGAAGCAGCGATTATTCTGCAGGTGCTGTGACGGAAATCTGGTATGATCCTGCCGATCCGCAGAATTCCTCCTTCCATCGACCGAATACGTTGTCCCACAGCTTGACGCCGCTGGCATTGGGCACAGTGGCTGCTGTTCTGATTTACCGCAAACAACAATGACAGAAAAGGCTCTGCGTTCGGCAGAGCTTTTTGTTTCCGCATCAAGCCTTTTCAAAGAGGCGAGAATGCAGTATAATAGAAATATAGTATGAAAAAGGAGGTCAGGTCATGCGCTTCATTCACACAGGTGACTGGCATATCGGAAAAACCATTGCGCCCCAGCGTTACGGCGGGGATTTTTCGCGTCAGCGACGCAGAGAACTGCTGGAAACAGCAGAAAGCATCGTGCGTTTTGCCAATGAAAATCAAGTGGATCTGGTGCTCTGTGCCGGCGATCTGTTCCATGACGGCCATGTGCGTATGGAGGAACTGCGAGACCTGAACTCCATTTTATCAGGGCTGAAGCAGGCGAAATTTGTTGTTGCGGCAGGAAATCACGATCCTTTGCTGCCCGACAACAACTACGAGCGTCTGGATTGGTGCCCACAGGTACGCATTGCGGAGGCAGGCTGTTCTTCTATGGTATTCCCGGAACTGGACTGCTGTATCCACAGCTATGGCTGGACTCGCATGGAGGAATCCGTACCGATTTTAGGTCACTGGCTGCCGCAAAAGCAGGCGAAATATGATATTCTTCTGCTCCATGCCGATGTTCTGACCACCCCGACCAAATATCTGCCGGTAACTCCAAACTGGCTGCGGGCCTTGCCGATGGACTACATCGCGCTGGGACACATTCATCAGGCGGTGGTACTGGATCAGCACATTCGCTATTGCGGTTCACCGGAGCCACATAACATCAGCGAGACCGGTGACCACGGTTTCTGGCTCTGTGACTTGGACGAAAGCGGTCTGCGGGTGCAGAAAATCATTACAGCCCAGCGCAAATGCGTCCGTAAACGTATGGAGATCTCCGCAACCGACGCCGTTTGGGAGCTGCGCATGGCAATTCGCTCCATGGCGCAGGCGGAGGGCATCAAAAACCTCTACGATATTGAGCTCTGCGGCCAGCACTCCGCGGAGGATCCTCTGGATGTGGAAAATCTGCGGCAGGAGCTGCTGTCTGACGGTGTGCTCTGCCAGCTGAAAGATTCCACAGTACCGGACTATGACCTGCAGCGTCTGAGACAGGAAAATGCAAACAATCTCCTTGGCGGCTTCATTCGCAGCTTTGAGGGTCGTGCTCTCAGCGAACAGGAACAGCTGGCCCTCGACATCGGACTGGAAGCCCTTTTACAGGAAATGAGGAAACAACAATGAAAATCGAAGAACTCTATCTGGCAGGATTCGGCCGTTTTAGCAACAAACGAATCGTGCTGCAGGATGGACTCAATCTGATTTTCGGTGAGAACGAAGCCGGAAAAACCACCTTGCAGCACTTTATTGTGGGTATGCTCTACGGCTTTTTCGTACCCACAGCCCGAAGAAAAACCTATACCGAGGACTACGCTCGCTATGAGCCTTGGAACAGCGATGCTACCTACGGCGGCACCTTGATTTGCTCCAAGGATGAACGTCGCTACCGTATTCAGCGCGTGTTCCAGAAGGAGCGGGAGTCCGTTGTGATTTTTGATGCCGATACCGGTGAGGATATCAGCGAGCAGTTCCCATACGATCCGGTGACCCGTCTCCGTGATCCGGGGCCGACTCTCTGTGGCGTTTCCCGCACGGTGTTCTGCAACACCGCCAATGTTGCTCAGCTGGAGATCACACCGCAGGGTGACTTTTCCACAGCATGGGAGGATCAGATCCTCTCCCTGACGGAAACCGCCGACAGCTCCCTGTCACTGCAGGCGGTCTGCAATGCCTTGGATCAGAAAGCCGAAGCCATCGGTTCTCCGAAGCGCCGCAAAAGTCCTTACGGACAGGCAGCGGAGCGCCTGGAACAGTTGGAGCAGGAGCGCAGCGAAGCAGAGGCGGCAGCTCAGTCCCGCGTTCAGCTGCAGCGTCGTGTTGCAGAGCTGCAGGAGACCAAAAACGAGCTGGAACAGCAAATGGAACAGGCACAGCAGCAAAAACTCAGCGAGCAATTTGAGAAAGCTGCTGCCATCCGTGAGCGCATCATAGAGGTGGAGCGTCTTCTCAAGGGCGCAGAGCCCTATGAGGATCCCGACCAGCTCCAACAGAAAATCGGTGCTTTGCAGCAGGCAAAGCAAACCCTCGACCGTGAAGAACGAGGCTTCCTCAAATGGGAAGGACGCTTAAAAGAGATCAATCAGCGTTATCTGGCACAGCCTATCCGTATGCAGGATATCGATGTATTGGATCACTGCTTAAATATGGCGCGGAACAGCGCCTTTTCCGCAGAGACCGAGCAGCTGAGGGAACAGCTGCAGGCGAAACAGCAGGAGTTCATTTCCATTCCGCACATCGGTACCAGTGATGCCTGGGAGGCTCTGGTGGAATATGAGAGCTGGAATGATGAGATCGAGCAGGGCGGACTCAGCGCCAAATGGCTGGTGCTTCTTGTCGGTTTGCTTCTGGTCATCATCAGTGTCGTCCTTGGCTTCCAACTGGATCCCTTCTTCTACGCGGGAGCGGCCATTGGTGCGGTGCTGATGCTTTGCAGCATCTTCCTGCGCAGCCGCAGTAAAGAACGGCGGGAGGCAGAGGACGAACAGCAGCGTATTCTGGAACAGTACCAGATGGGCAGCTATGAGGAGCTGAAAGCGCACTGTGAAACCCTGCAAAAGAGGGAGGATCAGCGCATCGAGCTGATGAATGAGATTCAGCTGCTGGCACTGCGCCTGCAGAAAGTCTCCGAGGAAAATCCACAGCGCAAAGAGGCACTGGATCACTATGCGGCCCGCTTTACCCGCGATCCATCGGCGGTCTGGTCTGTGGAACTGGAACAGCAGGTGAAAAAAGCAAGAGAGCTCTGCGTGGAGTTTGCGGAAATGTCGGAACAGCGCAGTGAAGAATACGAGAAATTGGAGCTGCATCGCCGCGAAGTCAGCGCCATGGAACAGGAATTGCAGGAGCAGTTGGAGCTTCTGGGTGTTTCGGGCGTGGAAGAAGACGATATGCAGCGGTTGCGTGAGCGCCGTAAAGCCATAGAACAGGCCTCTACCGAGCTGGAGCTTCAGCAGCAGTTGCTGAAAGAATGTCTCGGTAACCTGACCTATGAGGAATTGCAGCAGAAGGTGCAGCTGGCAGGCCGTGTGTCGGCGCAGCAGGTGCAGAGCGGTGAGTTTGACTACCGTTCCGTACTGGAGGAACTGGCACAGCTGCAGGGCAAACTGTCCACCATGGAGCAGCTGCAGAGACCGATCGGAGAAATCATGGAAGAACAGCAGGCTCTGCAGGAAAGCTGCCGTCAGTATCAGAAAACACTGGATGCTATCGTTTTGGCGAAGGAGCGTCTGCAGAAAGTCAGCGGCGAGATTCGCAAAGATCTGACTCCGCAGTTGGGTGAGCGTTTGAGCCGAATCACAGCACGCCTGACCGATGGAAAATATACGAAGGTTCTTCTGTCCCGCGATTTACACATCCGTTTGGAGGAGCCCAAAAATCATCAGCTGGTTCCTTTGACCGCACTGAGCCGCGGCACCATGGACTTGATTTATCTTGCCATGCGCATGGAGCTGCTGCAGGTGCTTTCCACGGATACGATTCTGCCTTTGCTGTTGGATGACAGCTTTGTTCAGCTGGATGACAGCCGTACTTCTAATCTGCTCAATTACCTTGTTCGTAACCGACAGGGACAGGTTCTGCTTCTGACCTGCCACAGCAGAGAAGAGAGCATTCTCAAAGCGCAGGCGGTGCCGTATCACCGCATCACTCTGGCATAGAACCATTGACAAAGCCATCCGTTCTGCCTATAATAAGGATAGAACGGATGTTCTTTTTTTCGAAGGGAGGTTACAGGATGCCTTTTGATTACAAGAAAGAGTACAAAGAATTTTATCAGCCAAAGAACAAGCCCTCCATCATTGAAATTCCCGCGATGACTTTCCTCGCAGTGCGCGGAAAGGGCGACCCAAATCAGGAGAACGGCGAGTATCAGACCGCCATCGGTTTGCTTTACGCTCTTGCCTACACCATCAAAATGAGCAAGAAGAGTGATCATCACATCGACGGCTATTTTGACTATGTGGTTCCTCCATTGGAAGGCTTTTGGTGGCAGGAGGGACGGGAAGGCATCGACTACGAGAATAAGGCCGATTTCCACTGGATCTCCCTGATACGTTTGCCGGATTTCGTGACAAAAGCCGATTTCGATTGGGCTATCGAGGAAGCCACCTACAAGAAAAAGCAGGATTTCTCCAAGGTGGAGTTCCTGACTTATGAGGAGGGGCTCTGCGTTCAGTGTATGCACCTTGGTTCCTACGACGAAGAACCGGTGACCATCGCCGCCATGGAAGCTTACGCACAGGCTCAAGGCTATGTTATCGATATCAACAGCAGTCGTTTCCACCATGAAATCTATCTCAGCGACCCTCGCAAAACGGCTCCCGAAAAGCGAAAAACAGTGCTTCGCCATCCAATCAAAAAGCAATAAAAGAAACAAACCCCGCCGCTCCTTTGAGCGGCGGGGTTCTTTGCTACATTGTTTAAGCCATCATTTCCACAACGATGCTGTAAACGGGGTATTGCTTATCCATCTGCAGAGATTTAATAACAAGATGAATAGGGCTGTGTTTTTCCACCTTGTACACAACGTGTTGGATGTGTTCTGCAGGCATTTTTGCGACGAAATCACCATCGGCGGTGAGAATATGCACATCTTCTTTCAGCGCGCCGGAGTAAGGTTGCACATACAGCTGCTGTCCTACCTGCAAAGCAGGGAAGCCACTTGGAGTGAAGAGTTTGAGGTTGTCAAACTGCAGCTGAATGCGATACAGTTCGTCCTGTTCCGTCTTTTTCAGGAAGGAAGCCAGCAAGCACAGAGCACCGGAACCCAAAAACAGGATCATGACTGTCCAGTCGGCGACAGACAGACTTTCCTTGTGCATGGGTGTAACAAGACCTGCAATGATCAACAGCAGACCGATAAAGCGATTGGTCATAACGATTCCTCCCGATTCATACTTCTAAGAAAAGTATAGCCCATTTTTCGGCACATTTCAACAGAATAAGTCCAAACAAATTCCACACTTTTTGTAAAAGTTCTGTAAGCTTTCGCAAAAAAGAAAAGTGTGTTATAATGAGCCTATATCAGTCGAACGAAAGGAGCGATGGTCTTGCTGTATCCATTGGTCGGCCCGGCAGGCAGCGGAAAAACGACATACATTGTTGAGAAAATCCGTCAGCTTTGTGCACAGGGGGAACGGGTATTACTGCTGGTACCGGAGCAGTTTTCCTTTGAGATGGAGCGCCGTATTCTGCTGGAAGTCGGTGCACAGGCGGTCACTCAGGTGGAAGTAAAGAGCTTCAGTCATTACTGCCGCAAGGTATTCATGGAATACGGCGGCGGTGCGGGGCAGCGCATCAGCGAAGCAGCCAAGTATATGCTGATGCATGTGACCTTGGGCGAAGTGAGAGATAAATTGGAACAGTATGGCCGCGCATCAACACGCAGCGGCTTTGTTCCATCTGCGCTGCAAATGATCGATCAGTTCAAAAATGCAGGAATTACCCCGCAGGACTTGCAGAAATTCTCATCCCTTTGTGAGGAGGAACGTCTGCAGCAGAAGACAGCGGAGCTGTACGAAATCTACTCAGTTTATCAGGCGCAGCTGGAAAACGGTTTCAGTGATGAAAGAGAAGATCTCGCTCGTTGTGTGGAACTTCTGAGGGGAAAAAATCACTTCAAGGATCTCCATGTTTTCCTCGATTCGTTTCGTGATTTCACTCCGGTGGAGCGTGAATTCATTTCTGTCATCATGGAAAGCTGTAAAGGTATATATCTTTCCATCCTGTCGAAAAACCTTGAATTAAACAAGAGAAACACAAAATCAGAAGAAAGTGATGTGTTCAAGGTTGTAAAGGACAATGCTTTACACATTATTTCTGCGGCGAAAAATGTCAATGTCCCTGTTGCAGCACCTGAAAAATTCCCTGAATACCATCGTTTCCAATCGGAAGAGCTGAAATGGCTGGCAGATTCCCTGACGGAACTGTCCCCGGAGCCTTACAAAAAGAACTGCGATGCGATCCGCTTTTATGAAGCCGCTGACCCGTACGAGGAGCTGCGTTTCACCGCCACGCAAATCGCACAGCTTGTTAAAAATGAAGGATTCCATTATCGGGACTTCACGATCATCGCTCGAAATTTGGAAAAATATCAGACCTCCATGGAACAGATTTTCCAACGCTACGAGATTCCTCTCTTCTGGGATAACCGCATGGATATTCGCCACGTGGCTCTGATCCGCGGTCTGCTGTCTGCATTGGATGCGGTCCATTCCAAGTTTGATACAGAGCACGTTTTGGCTTTGGCCAAGAGCCCGCTGTTGGGTCTGGACTATACAGCTGTTCTGGAACTGGAAAATTATTGTTATACCTGGAGCATCAGCAAAGAACAGTGGCTGACAACTTGGGACAACAATCCACGCGGGATCCGCGCTGCCTTTTCCGAGGAGGACAAGGCGGAGCTGGAGCGCATCAATGCGACTGCGCAAACCATCATGGAGCCGCTTCGCCATCTTCAGGTGGCTTTGCAGGATGCCGATGGTCTGCAGTTTGCCTCCGCGATCTACGGCTTCCTCATGGAGATCGGCGCCCGCGAGAAGCTGAGGAGCGCGTTTGCTTCTGAGGGGCTTCTGTACGAGCAGATCCTGCAGCAGAACAACGAAGCTTGGGATGTGCTGATGGATCTGCTGGATACCATGGCAAACGTTCTGGAAGGTCATATTTTGCCGTTGGAACAGCTTTGCGAGCTGTTCCGCATGGGGATTGAAGCCAGCGACTTTGGTACGATACCGAATACACTGGATCAGGTGGCGGTGGGTACCGCTGACCGTATCCGCCCCAACGAGCCGAAAGTGGTGTTCGTGCTTGGTATGAATCAGGGCGAGTTTCCGCCGCAGCTGACAGAACAGCCTTTCTTCACCGACGGTGAGCGGGAGAAGCTGCTGGAATCCGGCATTCAGATCGGCCCGACCATCGTGCGCCAGAATGACTACGAGCAGCTGTACCTTTATTCTGCACTGACTGCCGCATCGCAGCGCTTGTATCTCAGCTATCACTTGACCCTCAGCGACGGCAGTGAATGTGCACCGTCCTTGCTGTTCCGCAGTTTATTGCAGTTGAGTGGCGCGAAGCTGCTGAAAAAAGAGGACGTGGGTGAGCTGTTCTTCGCAGTCAATGGGGAGACTGCCTTTGAGATCCTTTGCCGACAGTATCGGCAGGATAACGGTGCAGTGACGGCGTTATATGAATATGTCAAAAACGGTGAAAACGGTCACCGCATGGAACTGATGGAAGAAATTCTGAACCGCAATGATTTTGCCATCGACGATTCCGGTTTGGCGCGAGAGCTGTTCGGCAGCTCCATGCATTTGTCGCCGACCAATGTAAATAAATATTTCTCCTGTCCGTTCTCATATTTCTGCTATACGGGACTGCACCTGCGTGCTCGCAAAAAAGCGGATTATTCCAGCCTGGAGGCAGGCAACCTTCTGCACCATCTGCTGTCGGAAATGATCCTCCGTCACGGCGGAAAAGGCTTGGGAGAGCTGTCCATCGGTGAGCTGGAAAGCGAATCCCGCCAAATCGTGGACGACTATCTGCAAGACTGCGTCGGCGATCCGGATAAGCTGCAGAAGCGCAGTCAGTACCTGTTCCGAAACCTGGCACACCGTGCTTCCTATATCTTAAAACAGCTTGCGGATGAGTTCGCGCAAAGCGAGTTTGAGCCTTTGTATTGTGAGCTGCCGATCCGCAAAGGTTCTGCGGTTCCGCCGGTAGTTTTTGAGACTGACGAGGGCATCCGGCTGTCCATTGAGGGCATTGTGGACCGTGTGGATGTTATGGAAAAGAATGGTCGCCGCTATGCGAGAGTCATCGACTACAAATCCGGCGGTCAGAAATTCTCCTTCACGGAGATGTATTACGGCCTGAAATTGCAGATGCTTTTGTACCTGCTGTCCATCTGTGAAAATGGCAGCGGCAAGCTGAAAGATGCCGTTCCCGGCGGCGTGCTGTACTTCCCGGCGCAGGATGCGGCTCTTTCCGTGGAGCGCAACAGCAGTTCTGATTCCGTGCAGAGAGAACGTCGGAAAAACTATAAAATGTCCGGTCTTGTTCTGGAGGATGAGGACTGCATCTACGGCATGGAACAGCCGCAGACGGTTGTCAGCAAGGGCAAGGAAAAGAAACAGGTACAGGGCGAGTATATTCCTGTGAAATCCACTGCCAACGGCTGGCATGCGACCCATTCCAAGCTGGCCAATGAGGCGCAGATGCAGCTGATTTTCAAGCACATCCGCCATCTGATGACGGAAATGGCAGACAATCTCAGCCACGGTAAAATCGAAGCGCTTCCTGCCGGAACCAAGTCGGAACAGCCTTGTACGTTCTGCGAATTCCGCCATATCTGCCAGCATCAGGATAGCGATAAAAAGACTATCTTCGAGAGCATGAAAAAGGACGAGTGTTTTGACGAATTAGAAAAACGATACAGCGAGGGAGGTGAGTAAATGTCTCAGCCAAATTGGACAAAAGAACAAAAACAGGCCATTGATTTGAGGAAAGGTACCTTGCTGTTGGCGGCGGCTGCCGGCAGCGGCAAGACTGCCGTTCTGGTTCAGCGTGTCATCGACATTCTCACCGATCCAGCTGACCCGGTGGAGCCTCGTCAGCTGCTGGTGGTAACGTTCACCAACGCCGCCGCGGCTCAGATGAATCAGCGCATTGCGGAAAGGCTGCAGCAGCTGCTTTCCGCCGACCCGACCAATGCCTATCTGCGAAAACAGATGGCTCTGCTTTCTGCGGCACAGATCAGCACCGTCCATTCCTACTGCATGAATTTGATCCGTGCCAACTTCCATCTGCTGGGCATCCAGCCGGACGTTCGTCTTGGCGATCAGAGCGATATGAATCTGCTGGCTGCCGACTTGCTGGAGGACTGCATCGAGGACTTCTATCAGCGAGATGCTGGCGAGAACAAAAACGACTTTGATCAGCTGGTGAAGCTCTTCCGCAGCAAGGGCGATGACCGTCAGCTCAGCGCTTTAGTGAAGAAAATCTACAGCTTTCTCCGCAGCAGACCATTTTATCTGGACTGGCTGGACGAGGCCTTGGCTGCCTATGACAGCACAGCTCCTGTTGAGGAGAGCCTGTGGGGAAATATCATATTGAATTATGCCCGCAGCTCCCTGTGCGATATCAAGGCAGAGCTGCTTTCCACCGATTCCAAGGAGAGCGACCGTATTTGGGCAGAGGAATTAGAGGAAGTTCTCCACAGTGGCAGCTGGGACGATATTTTCCGCTGTGTGCAGGGTCGATTGTCCGAAAAACGTAGCAATGCCAACGCGGCGGCTTTCGCAAAAGAGCTGGGAGAAGCTCTGTTCTGCTGCAACGAGGAAGCCTTCCGCCGAGATTTGCTCCACCTGAAACCGATCATTTCCACGCTGTTTGAATTGGTCAAAGAGTTCGACCGTCGCTTTGCTGCAGAGAAACAGCGCCGTCATCTGTTGGATTTTGCCGATTTGGAGCACTTCGCCATTCAGCTCTTGGTGGAAAAACAAGCGGATGGCAGCTATGGAAAAACCGCTTTGGCTCAGCAGCTCAGCGATGAACTGAGCTATGTGCTGGTGGACGAATACCAGGATACCAACCAGACACAGAGCCTGATTTTCCAGAGCTTATCCAAAGAAGATAACCTGTTTATGGTCGGCGATATCAAGCAAAGTATTTACCGTTTCCGCCAGGCGGATCCGTCCATTTTCTTAGGCAAGAAGCGGGATTACTGCGACTACGACGGCGAACACTTCCCGGCGAAGCTGTTTTTATCCAACAACTTCCGCTCCCGCAAAGAAGTGACCGATTCCATCAACGATATTTTTTCCCGAATCATGAAGGAAGAAACCGCAGAAATGGATTACAGCGAAGGAGAAAAGCTGGTGCCTTCTGCGACATATCCGCAAGCAGAGGGATTTACCACAGAATATCACATCATCGAGAGCAGCTCTCTGCGTACAGACGGTGCAGAAGCGGCACAGCAGGAGGCTTTCGTGGTTGCTGCACGCATCAAAGAACTGCTTGACAGCGGCATGATGGTGACGGATCACGGAGAACAGCGCCCTATTGAGCCGAAAGATATCTGCATCCTTCTGCGTTCTCCCAAAAGCCACGGAGAGATTTTCCTGCAGGCGTTGACGCAGGAAAGCATTCCTGTCATTTCGGAGGTGCAGCAGAACTTCCTTGATACCATTGAAATTTCCACCGCGATCTCACTGTTGCGTTCCATTGAAAATCCTCTGCTGGATATCCACCTGACTGCGGCGCTGATGTCGGCGGCATTCCGCTTTACAGCCGATGACATGGCGCGTCTGCGCATCCACGACCGCCAGAAGCACCTGTATCTCAACTGTCTGGAGCTGGCAAAAGCAGGCGACAGCAAGTGCTCTGCGGTGGTGGAAAAACTGCAGGATTACCGCCTGCGGGCTTCTGCGACACCAAGCTGGCAGCTTCTTCAGTATGTGTTGGAGGACAGCGGCCTGATGGCCTTCATTTCCGCGCTGGAAAACGGCGCTCAGCGGCAGGCGAATCTGCGCCTGCTCATTGAACAGGCGAAAAACTGTGAGGACTGGGGCTATACCGGTTTGGGCGGTCTGCTGCGCTATCTGGAGCGCGTCCGTGAGCGGGAAGAGGAGCTGAACTCCGCACCGCCGTCTTCTCCGGAAAGCAGTGCGGTACGTATCATGTCCATCCATAAATCCAAGGGTCTGGAGTTTCCGGTCGTTTTCCTTTGTGAGACCTCCAGAAAATTCAATACCAAGGATCTGACGCAGGATATTCTGCTCCATCCTGAACAAGGCTTTGCCTGCATTTCCAATGATCCCAACGAGGAAACTTCCTTTACAACGGTTCCGCTGGAAGCTCTGCGACTCAGCGGACGCTTACAGATGCAGGCAGAAGAAATGCGTATCCTCTATGTTGCCATGACCCGTGCCAAAGAGAAGCTCATCATTACCTCTGTTCAGAAGCCGCCGAAAAAGGCGGAGGAAAAAGGTCCTGTCAGCAATTTTGAGATTCGTCAGGCTATGAGTTATGCCCAATGGCTGGATATTGCCCTGCGTGACTATGACGGCAGCAGCGGATTGTTCCATATAATAAAGGAACACGATGAACCTGCTCCCTCTGACGAAGAGCAGGAGAAGACGATGCAGCGCACCGCAGAAGCTGACGAGAGCGTTCTGCGCTATCTGCAGGCGCTGTGTTCCATTCCATACAGCGATCCGTCTGCTTCCAGAATCCCATCCAAGCTAACTGTAACGGAGATCTCCAAAGGTCAGCGCAGTCAGGAGGATCTGTTCTCCAAAGAACCGGAGTTCCTGAAAGAACGAAAGATGACAGCAGCGCAGCGAGGCACTGTAATGCACAACTTCCTGTCCTGTGCCGACCACGGTGCAGCAGAAGTGAATCTGGAACAGGAGATCCGCCGCATGACAGCGGCACGCTACTTCACAGAAACAGAGGCAGCAAGCTTGAACCGCCGTGACATCCGCGCCTATTACGCTTCTGATCTGTATGCACGCATCAAGGCGGCAGACTGGGTGAAGCGGGAATTTTCTTTCCTTATGGACATGGGCAGGGAAGAGCTGTCTGAGGTCATCCCGGAGATCGGCAGCCACAGAATCACGGTTCAGGGCATTGCGGACTTGATTTTTGAGGAAAAGGGTGCTATCATACTGGTGGATTACAAGACAGACCATCTGCCGGAAGAGGAGATTGTGGAAAAATATCGTCCGCAGCTTGCGCTCTACCGCAGTATTCTGATGCGTCTTTTGGGCAAGGAAGTAAAGGAAACTCTCATTTATTCAATGTATCACAAAAAAACATTGAAAATTTGAGCAAAAAGTACTTGACATCCGAAAAATCCATGCTATAATAAGCAAGAACAACAAAGCAGAACATAAATCCGTTCTCACCGGCTCGCAGGAAGGCGCAGCCGAGTCAATACCTTTCCCCAAGTGAATCAGGAAACTGTGAAATTTGGGTCATGTTATGTGATTGAGAAAGCGTAGGCGGATTTCTGCCTGCGCTTCATTTTTTATTCACAGTACTTTGGAGGTGCTTACCATTAGCAGCAACAATAGCAAAAAGAACGATATGCTGATCAACGAAGAGATCCGCGACAAAGAAATCCGTGTTATCGGTGCTGACGGTGCTCAGCTGGGCATCATGCCTACCAAGGCAGCGCTGGAACTGGCTAAGAAAGAAAGTCTGGACCTCGTAAACATCGCTCCGAAGGCTGAGCCACCTGTTTGCCGCATTATGAACTACGGTAAATACTGCTTCGAACAGGCGAAACGAGAAAAAGAAGCAAAGAAAAAACAGAAAGTTGTTGAAGTGAAAGAGGTTCGTCTTTCTCTGAAAATCGACACTCATGACTTCAATACCAAAGTGAACCAGGCCATCAAGTTCCTGGAGCATGGCGACCGTGTGAAAGTTGCCATCCGTTTCCGTGGACGTGAGCTGGCTCATCCGGAACTGGGCAACGAAGTAATGGACCGCTTCAAAGAAGCTTGCACTGCAGGCGTCGTTGATAAGGCTCCAAAAATGGAAGGCCGCAGTCTGGTAATGTTCATGTCTGCAAAACCAAACAAGTAAATCTTAAGGAGGACTATTCACCATGCCAAAGCTGAAAACTCATACTGGTGCTAAAAAACGTTTCAAACTGACCAAAACCGGTAAAATCAAACGTGCTCATGCTTACAAATCCCACCTGCTGAACAACGCAGGCAAAACCAGCAAACGTAAAAGAGGTCTGAGAAAAGCTGCTTACGCTGACAAGACCAACGTTAAAGCAATCAAACTGCTGATTCCTTTCAAATAATATAAATTTACGACTGAATACTACGGAGGTATATAGATATGGCTCGTGTTAAGGGCGCGATGATGACTCGCAAAAGAAGAAAAAGAGTTCTGAAACTGGCTAAAGGTTACTTTGGCGGCAAATCCAGACTGTTCAAAACTGCTAAACAGGCAGTATACAAATCCGGTCAGTATGCATACATTGGCCGTAAACAGAAAAAACGTGAATTCAGACAGATCTGGATCACCAGAATTTCTGCTGCTTGCAAAACCAACGGCATCAACTACTCTCAGTTCATCAATGGCCTGAACAAAGCAGGTATCGAACTGAACAGAAAAATGCTGTCTGAGATCGCTATCCACGATCCAGCTGCTTTCACCGCTCTGGTTGAAAAAGCAAAAGCTGCTCTTTAATCGATAACAAACGCCCGGGTCTTTATGACAACGGGCGTCTTTTCTTATCAAGGATTTTGTTTTGGTTTTAGAAAGGGGAAAGGAGAAGGAGATGTATTCCGAGAATTATCAGCTGATTGCTTCCAAGGATAATAAACAGGTAAAACGCTGTGCGAAGCTGGTGAGCAGCCGCAAATACCGCAGGGAAGAAGGTCTCTTCGTGACCGAAGGTCAGCGTCTTTGTGAGGACGCGGTACGCAGCGGTTTGAAGCCTCTGCAGACCTTCATCGTGGAAGATATGCTGGAAAAATGTTCGACTGTTTTGGAGCAGTCCGAACAGATTTTTGTCATCACAGAAGAACTTTCTGCAAAAATTTCTGATACTCAGACTCCTCAGGGCGTATTTTGCGTCTTTCAGACACTTGACAACGGCACAACAGTTGATACAATGAAATGGCAGCGTGTCCTTCTGCTGTCTTCTCTGCAGGATCCGGGCAACATCGGCACCATCATCCGTTCTGCCGAAGCATTCGGCATCGACGGCTTGATTCTGTCCGCCGATTGTCCTGACCTGACCTCTCCGAAGGTGCTTCGTTCCACCATGGGCGGCGTGTTCCGCCTGCCGATCAAAGTGGTGGAAAACATCGAAGCTGCCATCGAGGAACTGAAAGAACAGGACTTTGCGGTGTATGCAACTGCGCTTTCCGACAAGAGCGTACCCATCACAGAGCTGAAACTGGAGGGTAAGTGCGCCGCTGTCATCGGCAACGAGGGCAACGGTCTGACCCAGCAGGTCATCGATGCCTGCACAGCGCCGGTCATCATTCCGATGGCAGGCAAGGCAGAATCTCTCAACGCAGCTATTGCTGCATCCATCGTCATTTGGGAGATGTGCCGCCAATAAGTTTTCAACAGGAGGAAGAGATATGGAAAAAGTCTACTGGATCTGGCTGCAATGTGCCTTAGGCTGCGGCAGCGCTGTTGCGGATTTGATCGTCAAACAGAATATGGATCCAGCACAGCTGTATCACTCCTCCGAAGAAGAATTGCTGAAACTCAGCTGCTTTACGGATGCTACCGTGCGCAAGCTGAAGCAGACTCCTCTGGCAGCAGCGCAGGATATTATGCGCCGCTGTGAGGAAAAGCACATCTGGATTCTTGTACCTACAGATGAAGACTATCCCGAACGCCTCAAACATATTTATCAGGTTCCGCTGGTCCTCTACGGAATCGGCAACGGTTCCCTTCTGAATGAAACGCTGCTGATCACCATGGTTGGAACTCGTCGTGCCAGCCCGAACGGTGTCCGTGTGTCGGGGGATCTGGCCCACGATCTGGCACAGTACGGCTTTGGTATCGTCAGCGGTATGGCACTTGGTATCGACAGCGCCGCCCATCAGGGCGCGTTGGATGCGGGTGGGCTGACCATTGGTGTCGCCGGCTGCGGATTGGATGTCAGCTATCCGAGCGGGAATGTGGAACTGCGTCGTAATATTGCCCGCAAAGGCGTGATGATCACAGAATATCCGCCGGGAACCGAAGTTCGCGGCAGCAATTTCCCGGTAAGGAACCGTATTCTTGCCGGTCTTAGTCTTGGTACCGTTGTGGTGGAAGCGCCGAAAGGCAGCGGTTCCCTCATTACAGCCGATCTGGCATTGGAACAGGGAAGAGATGTGTTTGCACTGCCAAGCGACCTCTATAACCGCAACGGCGCAGGTAATCTGCAGCTGCTGAGACAGGGTGCAACCATCGTTCTCTCACCGGAAAGCGTGGTGGAAGAATATTCTGCGCTCTATGGGGATAGAATGAAAACAACGATCCACAGTCGAATGTCCCTGCAGAAAGGGCACAAGTCTGTGGCAGAACACAAGCAAACCGTCAAAGAAAAAGAAGTGCCGCACAAGGAAGCGGTGTCTGCTGCTCCGGCATTACGGCCGATCCCGGACGATCTGGAGCCGCACAAGAGGGAGATTCTTAAGAAAATGACGGACAAACCGCTGCACGCCGAGGAATTGGCGCTGCTCTGCGGTATGGAACTGTTTGAACTGCTCGCGGAACTGAGCGAGCTTGAAATAGATGGCCTTGTGAAGGCTTATCCCGGAAAACAATTCGGACGCTAAGTCCGTTTAGAAAGTATACAGGTGATGACATGTCTAAATTAGTGATCGTGGAATCCCCGGCAAAAGCGAAAACGATCAAAAAGTACCTTGGACGCGGCTATGAAGTTATGGCGTCTATGGGTCATGTCCGCGATTTGCCGAAGAGCCGACTGGGCATTGATGTGGAAAACAATTTCCAGCCGGATTACATTGATATCCGCGGCAAGGGCGATTTGAGAAAAGCTCTGAAAGCTGCGGCAAAAAAATCTGATTTCGTGTACCTTGCGACCGACCCGGACCGCGAGGGTGAAGCAATTTCCTGGCACTTGGCAGCTATGCTGGGTCTGGATTTGGATCAGAAAAACCGTGTGACCTTCAATGAGATCACCAAAACCGGTGTCAAGAGCGGTATGGCGAAACCTCGTGAAATCGACCTGAAGCTGGTTGACGCACAGCAGACCCGTCGTCTGCTGGACAGACTGCTTGGCTATAATCTGAGCCCATTCCTGTGGAAAAAGGTGAAGAAGGGCCTCTCTGCAGGACGCGTGCAGTCCATCGTTGTAAAACTGATCGTCGATCGTGAGCGTGAAGTTCGTGCCTTTGTTCCGGAAGAATACTGGAACATCGACAGCAAGTACCATGCCCACAGCTCCAAGAAGCAGTTCGGTGCTCGTCTGGCAACCTATAAAGACGAAAAGATCGAGATCCACAGCAAAGAAGAAAACGACCGCATCCTTGCCGAATTGGAAGGAAAAGATCATGTGGTTTCCAATATCAAGAAAGGTGTGCGTCAGAAAGCTCCGGCGCCTCCGTTTACCACCTCCACCATGCAGCAGGAGGCTTCCCGCCGTCTTGGCTTCCAGGCGAAGAGAACCATGAAGGCAGCTCAGGAGCTGTACGAGGGTATCTCTCTGCCGAAGCTCGGTGCAGTGGGTCTCATTTCCTACATGAGAACCGACTCTCTGCGAATCTCCGACGAGGCAAAAAAAGCTGCTGCTGATTTCATCAGCGGCAAATACGGCGCTAACTATCTGCCGGAATCTCCTCGTGTTTACAAACAGAAAAACAACGCACAGGATGGCCACGAAGCGATTCGTCCTACCATGCCGGACATGACTCCGGAGATGGTGAAAGAATCCCTGACCGCTGACCAGTACAAACTGTACAAGCTGGTTTGGGAACGCTTTATTGCAAGCCAGATGGCAAACTGCCAGCTGAACACCGTTTCTGCAAGCATCAACTGCGGCGACTACGGCTTCCGTGCCAGCGGCTACACCGTTATTTTTGATGGTTACACTGCTGTTTACGAAGAAAGCAAGGATACTCCGGAGGAGAAATCCGCTCCGCTGCCGGAACTGAATGAAGGGGAAGTGCTCCACCTGGACGACTTGGCAGGTACTCAGCACTTTACTCAGCCACCGGCTCGTTACACCGAGGCTTCTATCATCAAAGCGCTGGAGGAAAACGGTATCGGTCGTCCAAGTACCTATGCCCCAACCCTGACCACCGTTCTCGCTCGCGGTTATGTGGAGCGTGACGGCAAGAGTCTGATCCCGACCGCTCTGGGTGAGGTGACCAATCAGCTGATGGAAGAACGCTTCAGCAACATCGTCAACGTGGACTTCACTGCACAGATGGAAACCGACCTTGACCGTGTGGAAGAGGGCAGCGTGGACTGGCATGATATGCTCCGCGAGTTCTATACCGATTTCGATTCTGCGCTGAAAAAAGCAGAAGCTGAAATGGAAGGCATCCACATGAAAGTTCCGGACGAAGTGACCGACGTGATCTGCGAAAAATGCGGCAGAAACATGGTGGTGAAGATGGGACGCTACGGCAAATTCCTGGCTTGCCCGGGCTATCCGGAGTGTGCCAACACCAAACGCATCGTTCAGGATACCAACGCGACCTGCCCAATCTGCGGCAAGCGTGTTCTGGCGAAGAAATCCAAAAAAGGCAAGGCTTACTTCGGCTGTGAAGACAACCCGAACTGCAGCTTCATGACCTGGGATAAGCCGCTGGCTGAAAAATGTCCGCAATGCGGCAGTTCTCTTTTCAAGAAGAATGTCCGCGGCGGCGAGATCCATTGCCTCAAAGAGGGCTGTGGCTATGTAAAAGAAAAAGAAGACAAAGAATAGGGAAGGAGAATGACGATGAAAGTTACCGTTATCGGTGCAGGTCTCGCCGGTGTCGAAGCAGCATGGGCCCTTGCTCAGCGCGGCGCGCAGGTTGACCTTTATGAAATGAAACCGGTGCAGTATTCTCCTGCCCATAAATATACCGGCTATGCTGAGCTGATTTGCTCCAACTCTCTGAAAGCAAAACGCGTCGGCTCCGCTGCCGGTCTGATGAAGGAAGAGATGCGTCGTCTGGGCTCTCTGTGCATGGAAGCAGCTCTGGAGACCGAAGTTCCTGCCGGCGGTGCGCTGGCAGTAGACCGCGAGAAATTCTCCGACTACATCACTGAAAAAATCGAAAATCATCCGAATATTACCGTGATCCATGAGCGCGTGGACAAGATCCCGGAAGAAGGATATGTGATCATTGCCAGCGGCCCGCTGACTGAAGAGCATCTGGCAGCTGAGATCGGCAAGCTCTGCGGTGAAAAATACCTGTCCTTCTTCGATGCGGCAGCTCCGATCGTGACCTTCGACTCCATCGACAAGGAAAAAGTTTTCTTTGCTGCCCGTTACGGACGTGGCGATGATGACTACATCAACTGCCCGATGAACAAAGAGGAGTACGAAGCGTTCCATGAAGCGCTGGTCAATGCCGAAGCTGTGGAGCTTCATACCTTTGAGAAACAGGAATTCAAAGTATATGAAGGCTGTATGCCGGTGGAAGTCATGGCAAAACGCGGCGCAGACACTCTGCGCTTCGGTCCGCTGAAACCGGTGGGTCTGACCGACCCGAGAACCGGCCATCGTCCATGGGCAGTGGTTCAGCTGCGAAGCGAAAACAATCAGGGTACTCTGTACAATCTGGTAGGCTTCCAGACCAATCTGAAATTCCCGGAACAGAAACGCGTTTTCGGCATGATTCCGGGTCTTGCCAATGCAGAGTTCATCCGTTACGGTGTCATGCACCGCAACACCTTCCTGAACTCTCCGAAACTGCTGGACAACACCTTCTGTCTGAAACAGGACAGACGTATTTACTTTGCCGGTCAGATGACCGGTGTGGAAGGCTATATGGAATCCGCAGCCTCCGGCATTCTGGCAGCGCAGAATCTGTGGCTGGCTGCCAAGGGAGAAGAACCTCTGGTTCTTCCTGCTGATACCATGCTGGGTGCGCTGGCTCGCTACATCAGCGATGAATCCATCAGCGATTTCCAGCCGATGGGTGCCAATATGGGCATCCTGCCTCCGCTGGACACCCGCATCCGCGACAAAGCACAGCGTTACGAGCTGATCGCAAACCGCGCACTGGAAAGTCTGCAGGCTTATCTGGACAGCCGCAAATAGTACTTACACTAAGGAGGAAGATCCCATGAGAATTATCGTAGATGCCTTTGGCGGCGATCACGCACCACTGGAGGTGCTGAAAGGCTGCGCACTGGCAAAAGAAGAATACGGCGTTGAGATCACTCTCTGCGGTGACGAAGAGAAGATTCGTGCCTGTGCAAAAGACAATGGCATCGCGCTGGACGGCATGGACATCCTCCATGCGCCTGCTGTGATCCCTGTGGAAGCCGATCCTACCACTCTGCTGAAAGAATATGCAGACAGCTCCATGGCAATGGGTATGAAAGCGCTGAAAAACGGCGAAGGCGATGCTTTCGTTTCTGCTGGCAGCACCGGCGCATTGGTGGTTGGCGCATCTCTCATTGTAAAACGTCTGAAGGGCGTACGTCGTGTGGGTCTGGCAACCGTCATTCCGAATGCAAACAAATTCTATTTGCTGATGGATGCCGGCGCCAATGCAGAATGCCGTCCGGAAATGCTGGCACAGTTCGGCGTCATGGGCAGCGTGTATATGGAGCGACTGAAAGGTGTGAAGAATCCTCGCGTCGGTCTGATCAATATCGGCACTGAGGAAACCAAAGGTCTGGAACTGCAGCTGGAAAGCTACAAACTGCTGCAGAAAGCTCCGGTCAACTTCATCGGCAACGTGGAAGCACGCGGCTTGGCTCTTGGAGAATGTGACGTGGCTGTCTGCGATGGTTTCGTGGGCAACGTTGCTTTGAAACTGACCGAAGGTCTGGCAAAATACTTCTCCAATGAGCTGAAAGGTATGTTCATGGCAAACCTGAAAACCAAGATCGCAGCTCTTCTCATGAAGGACAAGATCGCGGCGTTCAAAAAATCCATGGACTACAAAGAGCATGGCGGCGCACCTCTCCTGGGCGCATCCCTGCCTGTCATCAAAGCCCACGGCAGCTCCGACGCGAAGGCCTTCAAAAATGCGATCCGTCAGGCGAAAGAATATGTGGACAACAAGGTGATCGAGGAAATGCAGAACGCTCTGCACGAACTGAAAACCGAGACCAAAGAAGCAGAATAAGGTAAATTCAGTGGGGTTTTCGCCGAAAAACGGCGAAGGCCCTGCTGTCATGAATAAATTTATTTCAAATCAGACAAAACTGTTTGAACAGCTTTGAAAAGTGGTCGTACCACGCCTGTTTTTCAAAACTGTTCGGAAGAGAAAGGAACAACTATGTATCTCGACGAACTGGAACAGAAGATCCATTACACATTCAAAGAACGCAAATGGCTGGAAGTGGCAATGACTCACTCCTCTTACGCCAACGAAATGAAGCACGGAACCCAGTATAATGAACGTCTGGAGTTTCTGGGTGACGCGGTGCTGTCTATTATCGTATCCGACTACCTGTTCAACAACTACACAGCCCGTGAGGGCGATCTGACCAAGCTGCGCGCAGCCATCGTCTGTGAAAAATCTCTGGACGTTGTTGCAAGACAGCTGGATCTGGGCAAACATCTGCGCCTCGGTAAAGGCGAAGATCTGACCGGCGGCAGAGAGCGTCCATCCATTCTGGCAGACGCGGTGGAAGCGCTGATTTCTGCTATTTATATGGACGGCGGCATCGAACACGCAAAAGAATTCGTCCTGCCCTTTGTAAAAGAAATGCTGGCCGACGAGGACAGACTGTCCTTCAAGGATTATAAGACTGTTCTTCAGGAGATCATCCAGCAGAATCCGGGCGAAAAGCTGACTTACTGTCTGGTAGAGGAAAAAGGTCCCGACCATGACAAGCGTTTCGTGGTAGAGGTACGCCTTAACAGTAATGTCATCGGCAAGGGTGAAGGCCGCAGCAAGAAAACAGCCGAGCAAATCGCGGCGAAAGAAGCGCTGCAGCTGATGGGCAAGTAATGAAGCACGCCAATATTTCGATTTTTGTGCCCCATGTGGGCTGCCCAAATCAGTGCAGTTTCTGCAATCAGCGCAGTATCAGCGGTCAGCAGAAAGCGCCAAGCGGGGCAGAAGCCGCTGCCATCTGCGAAGAGGCTTTACAGCATTGTCCGAAGGATGCAGAGATCGCCTTTTTCGGCGGCAGCTTTACAGCCATTCCGCGGGCTTATATGCTGGCGCTGCTGACAGCTGTTCAGCCTTATATCGGAGCGGGGAAATTCCGGGGTATCCGGATTTCCACCCGACCGGATGCTGTCAGCGAGGATATTTTGCAGCTGCTGGAACAATATCATGTGACTTCGATTGAGCTGGGTGTTCAGTCTATGAACGATGAGATCCTGCAGAAGAATCTCCGTGGACATACTGCCGCCGATGTGGAAAACGCTGTGCTGCTGATCCGTCAGCACTCCTTTGAGCTTGGTCTGCAGTTCATGCCGGGACTCTTCGGGGACACGACAGAAAGCATTTTTTCCACAGCAAAAGCCATCGCAGATTTGAAGCCGGATACGGTTCGCATTTATCCGACACTGGTGCTTGAGGGCACTAAGCTGGCGGAACTGTACCGCAGCGGAGAATACGAGCCTCTTGGATTGCAAGAGGCTGTGGAACTGTCCGCAGATTGCATGGAGCTGTTTGAAAATCAGAACATCCGCGTGATCCGTGTGGGGCTCCATGCGGCAGAAACCATGGAAGCACAGCTTCTGGCGGGACCGTATCATCCTGCATTCCGTGAACTGTGCGAGAGTCATTTGTTTTACAAGAAAGCCCTGTCAGAACTGGCAGGAAAAGATAAAAGCAAAGCATACCACCTGTTTACTGCGACTTCTGCGCTGTCCAAAATGATCGGACAGAAGGGGAGCAATCTGCAGAAACTGCAGGAGCAGGGCTGGAACATCAAGGTCAAAGCTGACAGCAAACTCTGCGGCAGAGACATTATCATTAAAGAATTCATCAGGGAGGGACAGAAACAATGCAATTAAAATCCTTACAAATTCATGGCTTCAAGTCCTTCCCGGAAAAAACGACGCTGAACTTCGATCAGGGCATCACCGCCGTTGTTGGCCCAAACGGCAGCGGTAAGAGCAACATTTCCGATGCGATGAGCTGGGTCATGGGTGAGCAGTCTGTCCGCAGTCTTCGTGGAGAAAAGATGGAGGATGTTATCTTCCTCGGCTCCGACAAGCGAAAACCAACGGGCTACGCCTTTGTTTCCCTCAGCTTCGACAACCGCGACCGCTCCCTCAACGTGGACAGCGACGAGGTAACCATCTCCCGTAAGCTCTATCGCTCCGGTGAAAGCGAATACCGCATCAACTCCGCGGCAGTTCGTCTGAAAGACATCAACGAGTTGCTGATGGATACCGGCTTGGGACGGGACGGCTACTCTATCATCGGACAGGGACGAATCGATGAAATCGTTTCGGTCAAGAGCAGTCAGCGCCGTGAGATTTTTGAAGAAGCAGCGGGTATTAGCAAGTTCCGCTATCGCAAGGAAGAAGCGGAGAAAAAGCTGCAGGCCGCTTACGATAACCTCCTGCGCCTGAAGGATATCATGTCCGAACTGGAAGAACGCGTAGAGCCTCTGCGCATCCAGTCGGAAAAGGCACAGAAATTCCTGCTTCTGTCCAACGAGAAGAAGGGCCTGGAGGTTTCCCTCTGGGTGGATTCTCTCAACAAGCTCAGCGAAAAGCTGGAACAGCAAGAAGCCCTCGCCATTGTGGCGAAAAATAAACTCAGCGACACCGAAGCAGTACTGGAAGAATATGCTGCCCGTCTGGAAGACGCCTACGGGGAGGTTCAGCGCTGCACAGTTGAGATCGAAGCCAACCGCACTCATTCCGCACAGCTGACGGAAGCACTGTCCAAGGTGGATTCCACCATCGCCGTGCTGGAAAATGATATGTTACATAATCGTCGCTCCATTGAAGATCTGCAAGCGGAGATCGCAAGAGCCAATCAAAGCGATGACGCACTGAAAGCAGATCTGGAACATAATCGCAAGGAACAGCAGCTGGGAGAAGCGGCGCTTGCTACAGTAACAGCAGAGAACAGCGCACTGGAACAGCAGCATAAAGAACTGACGGAGGAACATCAGAAGGCAGCAGCGGATGTTGTGGCGCTGAAGTCCCGCCGCAATGCCTACGAGCAGAATATTGCTTTGCAGAAACTGAATCGTGCGTCTTCCTCCACGTTGCTGGAAGAAACCAAAAAACGCCTGCAGGATATGGAACAGAGCCGTCAGAACCGCAAAGATGCCCTTGTATCCATTGAGCAGGAGCTTGCAAACAGTCAGCAGCTGATCAAAACCATCGAGCAGAAAGAAATTTCCTTGCAGAACAGCCAAAAAGGTTACGAACTGAAACGACAGAGCCGCCAGCGTCAGTTGGATGGGCTGCTGGAGCAGCAGCGTCAGCTTCTGCAAGATGCAGAACGCAAGACCCATCAAGCCAAAGTGCTCAGCGATATGGAGCGTTCCATGGAAGGCTTCCAGAACAGCGTGAAACAGGTCATGCAGGCGGGTCGAAGCGGAAAGCTCCGTGGCATTCACGGCTCAGTATCTCAGCTGCTGAGCACAGAAAAGGAATATTCGCTGGCCATTGAAACTGCTTTGGGTGGTTCCATGCAGAGTATCGTGGTGGACAATGAAGACAGTGCAAAATCTGCCATCAACTTCCTGAAATTCGGCAAAGCAGGCCGTGCGACCTTCCTGCCGATCTCCGTCATCAAGCCGCAGTCCTTGCAGGCTAACGGTGTGGAGAGGGAAGAAGGCTTCTGCGGTATTGCATCACAGTTGATCCACTGTGATGAACGCTATCGTTCCATTATGGAAAATCTGCTGGGACGTATCGTCGTAGCAGAAACCATTGACCATGCCGTTGCGATCGCAAGAAAGTACGGCTATAAATTCCGTATCGTGACCCTGGACGGACAGCTTGTCAACGCAGGCGGTTCTTTGACCGGTGGTTCTACGGTGAAAAATGCGGGCCTCCTTTCCCGCCGTGCTGATATTGAAAAGCTCGGCGCTGAAGTACAGGCTCTGCAGAAACAATGCGAGGCTCTGGAACCGGAGATCTCCGAACTGAAACAGGAGATCGCAGCGGTTCAGGCACAACTTTCCACATTGGATGCACAGCTTCGTGTTGCCGGAGAGGATCGTATCACGACCCAGTCCGAGATTCGTCGACTCAGTGTGACGCTCAGCGAAATGCAGCAGGCCGACGAGCTGGAAGAAAGAGAATACAGCAAGATCCAGAAACGTCTTGCGGCTGCGGAAGAGACCAGTTCCTCCTCCGATGAACTGATTGCCAAAGCCAGTGAAGAACTGCAGGATATCTTTGCTCAAATCGAAGCGCGCACCAAAGAGCGCAATGACTTGGGTGACCGCTGTCAGATCATCCAGCATCAAATGAATGAAAAACGTTACCAGACTTTATCCATGAGCAAAGATCTGGAAGCGCTCAAAGAAGCCGAGCAGCGTCTGCTTCGCTCTCAGGAGGAGCAAAAAGAGCTGCTTGCCGAAATTGCGGAGAAAATTCAGCAGCTGGAAGAAAAAAATATCACAGCGTCCGAAGAGATCCGTGCACAGCACATTCTCAAGGAAGAATCTGCCGCCGAGATCGAGCGTATCGCTCAGCATATCAAGGAGCTGTACAGCAAGCAGATGGAGCTGGAGCAGAAGCTGAATCAGCTGCGCGCGCAGGAGAAACAATATATCTCAGAGAAAGAACGGGCAGCAGCGGATTTACAGCGCTGCGAAGAGAAACGCTTGTCACTGCAGGCAGACTATGATAAACTGACTACAAGACTGTGGGATGATTACAATCTGACTCGCAGTGATGCTCAGGAACTGGCTCAGCCGATCGAAGATCAGCAGAAAGTAAACAGCAGGCTGTCGGAGCTGAAAAGCCAGATCCGTGCGCTGGGTTCTATCAATGTGGAAGCCATCGAGGAGTACAAAGAAGTTTCCGAGCGCTATCACTTTCTGAAGGAGCAGATCGAGGATGTGGAAAATTCCCGAACCGAGCTGATCAAGCTGATCCGAGATCTGACTTCGCAGATGCGTGAGCTGTTTTTGGATAGCTTCAAAGCCATCAGCGGGCACTTTTCCACCATCTTTGCCGAGCTCTTCGGCGGTGGTAAGGGCGAGCTGGTCCTGTTGGATCCGGACGATGTGCTGACCTCAGGCATCGACATCCGCGTACAGCCTCCGGGCAAAATCATCAAGAGTCTGACAGCTCTGTCAGGCGGTGAGAAGGCGCTGGTGGCCATCGCCATCTACTTCTCCATTTTGAAAGTAAAACCATCTTCGTTCTGCATCCTCGACGAAATCGAGGCGGCACTGGACGAAGTCAATGTCAGCCGCTACGCAAGCTACCTGCGAAAGCTGACCGGCAGCACACAGTTTATTTCCATTACCCATCGACGGGGTACCATGGAAGAGGCGGATGTGCTCTACGGTGTCACCATGCAGGAAAAAGGTGTATCCCGCCTCATCGAACTGGATGTGACACAGGTCGAGAGCAAGCTGGGCATGAAAGCGGCAGAACAATAAACACAGGAGGTAACATTCATGGGATTTTTCTCTAAGATCGCAGAAGGTCTGAAGAAAACCAAGGATTCCCTCATGGGAAAGATCGATCAGGTGCTGACCAGCTTCGGCAAAGTTGACGAAGAGCTCTTTGAAGAACTGGAAGAAACTCTGATCATGGCAGACGTAGGTACCGTTACAGCTACCCGCATCTGCGAGGAACTGCGTAAACGCGTGAAAGCAGGCGCTGTGACCGATGTAAATGAGGTACGCTCTCTGCTGAAAGAAATTATTGCGGAAATGCTTTCCGGCGATTCCGAACTGAATCTGTCCACCCAACCGGCTATCATTTTGGTGATCGGTGTCAACGGTGTGGGCAAGACCACCACCATCGGCAAGATGGCAAACAATCTTCGTCAGGACGGCAAGAAAGTTCTGCTGGCAGCAGCGGACACCTTCCGCGCAGCAGCCATCGAACAGCTGGAAATCTGGGCAGACAGAGCACAGGTTGACCTGATCAAACATGGCGAAGGATCCGATCCGGCAGCTGTCGTGTTTGATGCTGTCAATGCAGGCAAAGCCCGCGGTGCCGATGTGATCATCTGTGATACCGCAGGTCGTCTGCACAATAAAAAGAACCTGATGAACGAGCTGGCGAAGATCTCTCGTGTCATCGATAAGGAAGCTCCGGGCTGTGCAAGAGAAACCCTGCTGGTTCTCGATGCTACCACCGGACAGAACGCTCTGAACCAGGCAAAACTCTTCAAAGAAGCAGCCGGCCTGGACGGCATCATCCTGACCAAGCTGGACGGTACCGCAAGAGGCGGCGTTGTCATCGGTATCAAGGAGGAGTTGAACATTCCGATCAAATACATCGGTGTCGGTGAACAGATCGACGACCTGCGTCCGTTCAACTCCAAAGAATTTGTTGACGCACTCTTCGGGGAAGGAGAGCTGAAATAAATGAAACTGGTCGTTGCAACAAACAATCAGCATAAACTGGTGGAGTTTCGCCGTATTCTGGAGCCGATCGGCTTTGAGGTGCTCTCTCAGAAGGAAGCAGGTGTTTCTGTCAATCCGGAAGAAAACGGCGAAACATTTGCAGCCAATGCGAAAATCAAAGCTCTGGCCGTGTTTGAAGCCTGCGGACTTCCTGCAGTAGCGGATGACTCCGGTCTCTGCGTGGATGCGCTGGACGGTCGTCCGGGCGTTCATTCTGCGCGTTACATGGGCGAAGACACCGCGCAGGAGATCAAAAATGCGGCTCTCCTCAAAGAGCTGGAAGGAATTCCGGAGGAGAAACGCGGTGCACAGTTCGTCAGTGCCATCTGCTGTGTTCTGGCAGCAGACAACATCGTGGAGTGTGAGGGCGCCTGCCACGGTTCCATTGGCTATGAGCCGCTGGGTGACGGCGGTTTCGGCTACGATCCGATCTTCATGGTGGACGGCAGAAGCTACTCCCAGCTGAGCGGCGAGGAAAAAGACGCCATCAGTCATCGCGGCGTTGCTCTGAGAAAGCTTCACGACATTCTTAACGAAACATTCAAAAAATAAAGGATAACATAAAAGGAGAACAACTATGCTCACAAGTAAAGACCGCGCAGCACTGCGCAAAATCGCCAATTCTCTGGACACCATTCTTCAGGTTGGCAAAGGCGGCATCGGCGAACAGGTAATCAAACAGGCTGACGATGCTCTGGAAGCTCGCGAAATCATCAAAGGTAAAGTTCTGGAGAATGCTCCTGCTTTCGCAAGAGAAGTTGCTGAAGAACTGGCTGCTGCAACCAATTCTGATGTGGTTCAGGTCATCGGTACCAAATTTGTTCTGTACCGCAAAAACAAAAAGAATCCAAAAATCACCTGGTAATCAAAAATAAAACGGCAGAAAGGGGAGAGAGCCATGCAGAGGATCGGCATTTTCGGAGGTACATTTAACCAGATTCATATGGGGCATGTTCGTCTGGCACAGCATTATATCAGAGAATTACAGCTGGACAAGCTGTTGATCATTCCGACCAAGTATCCGCCTCATAAAGTTGCAAGAGATCTGGCTTCCTCCCGTCATCGTCTGGAAATGTGCCGTCTGGCTTTTGCCGATGTGCCGGAAGTGGAAGTCAGCGACATTGAAATCCAGCGTCCGGGCCGCAGCTACACGGTGGATACCATCCGCCAGCTCCGTAAGATCTATCCTCAGGATAAACTCTTCCTCATCGTTGGAAGCGATATGTTTTTGACGTTTGACAAATGGGTCGAGTTTCAGGAAATCCTTCTGAACTGTACCCTTTGTACAGCTCCCAGAGAAGGCAACGAAATGGAGAATCTAAAACGGTATAAAATCGTTTTAAGTCAGTATAGTGAAAATTTGAGAATACTGGACATTCCTGCCTTGAAGCTGTCCTCCACAGAAGTTCGCGGCAAATTGAGCAGGGGAGAAGACTGCTCTGCACTGGTGGATGAGCGCGTACTGGATTATATCCGTGAGAACGATTTGTACCACCCCGATCTGGAGCATGAAGCTCTGGTAGAGCAGTACACGGAAACCATCCGCAGTATGTTGAAACCCAGCCGCTTTGAGCACTCGGTCAATGTGGCGGCGAGAGCGGTGTATCTGGCAGACCTTCATGGCGGCGACTGCAAAAAGGCGGAACTGGCAGGACTGCTTCATGACATCTGCAAGAACATGAGTCAGGAAGAACAGTTGCATTGGACGAAAAAGTCTGCTATAATTTTTGACAAATCATTCTGGGATCAGCCGCAGCTCTGGCATGGCTTTGCTGCCGCCGAGTATATTCAGGAAGTGCTGCACGTCAGCGATCCTGAGATCATCGAAGCGGTGCGCTGGCATACCGTGGGCAAAGCGGACATGACCACTTTTGAAAAAATCATTTTCCTGGCAGATCTGACCTCTGCGGAACGCTCCTATCCGAGTGCAGACGAGGTCAGGGAGATCGTGGATGCTTCACTGGACGAGGGCATGAAGACCTCTCTGCTGTTCACCATGGGTCAGCTGCTGAAAAATCAGCAGCCAATCTGCCGCGACACATGGCTGGCTTATAACTGCTATGTGCCGAAAAACAATCAGTAAGGAGAGAAGCTTATGACATCTCTTGAAAAAGCAAAGGCTATCGTAAAAGTTCTGGACGAGAAAAAAGGCCGTGATATCCAGCTGCTGGAGATCCGCGGACTGTCCACCTTGGGCGATTACTTCATTCTGGCAAGCGGCGGCAGCAATACTCAGGTAAAAGCGCTGTCCGACGATGTGGATGAAGAGCTGCATAAACAATTCGACATTCATCCTGAGCGTGTGGAAGGTCTGCAGGCAGCAGAATGGGTGCTGATGGACTACGATGACGTAATGGTACACATTTTCCAGGAAGAACCAAGAGCTTTTTACAATCTGGAACGTCTCTGGAACGATGCACCTCGCGTTGATATCTCCGATCTGTTGATCGAAGACTAATTCCGTAACGAACACTTGCCGCATCAGCGGCTGAGGAGGAATAAACTTGAAATACGATTTTAGCCAAATCGAGAAAAAGTGGCAGGGTATCTGGGACGAAAAGAATACCTTCGCCGCAACCAATGATTACAGCAAACCAAAATACTACGCACTGGTAGAGTTCCCATATCCATCCGGTCAGGGTCTCCATGTAGGTCACCCACGTTCCTACACCGCACTGGATATCGTAGCAAGAAAACGCCGCCTGCAGGGTTACAATGTTCTGTACCCAATGGGCTGGGACGCTTTCGGTCTGCCAACCGAGAACTTTGCGATCAAAAACCACATCCATCCTGCTATTGTAACCGAGCAGAACGTTGCCCGTTTCAAACAGCAGCTGAAATCTCTGGGTCTGTCTTTCGACTGGAACCGTGAGATCAACACCACCAGCCCGGAATACTACAAATGGTCCCAGTGGATCTTCCTGCAGATGTTCAAACACGGTCTGGCTTACAAGAAAGAAATGGCAGTAAACTGGTGTACTTCCTGTAAAGTCGTTCTGGCAAACGAAGAAGTTGTCAACGGCTGCTGCGAACGCTGCGGCGGCGAAGTTGTCCGCAAAGTTAAGAGCCAGTGGATGCTGAAAATTACCGAATACGCTCAGAGACTGCTGGACGATCTGGATGAAGTGGACTACATCGAACGTGTAAAAACTTCTCAGGCTAACTGGATCGGTCGTTCCACCGGTGCAGAAGTTAAATTCGGCACTACTGCCGGCGAAGAACTGCTGATTTACACCACCCGTCCTGACACCATCTTCGGTGCTACTTACATGGTAATCTCCCCGGAGCATCCTTACCTGAAACTCTGGGCAGACAAGATCAGCAACATGGACGAAGTTGCAGCATATCAGGAAGAGGCTGCGAAAAAATCCGACTTCGACCGTACTGAAATGGCAAAAGACAAGACCGGCGTGAAACTGGTTGGCGTAGAGGGTATCAACCCTGCTACCGGCAAAAACATTCCGATCTTTGTATCTGACTACGTTCTGATGACTTACGGCACCGGTGCAATCATGGCAGTACCTGGCCACGACACCCGTGACTGGGAATTTGCGAAGAAATTCGGTCTGCCTATCATCGAAGTTGTTAAAGGCGGAAACGTAGAAGAAGAAGCTTTCACTGACTGCGCAACCGGCATTATGGTAAACTCCGGCATGCTGGACGGTCTGTCTGTGGAAGACGCAAAAGTAAAAATTATCGACTGGCTGAAAGAACAGGGCAAAGGCGAAGCAAAAGTAAACTTCAAACTTCGCGACTGGGTATTCTCCCGTCAGAGATACTGGGGCGAACCGATCCCAATGGTTTACTGTGAAAAATGCGGTTGGGTTCCGATCGACGAGAGCGAACTGCCTCTGAGACTGCCAGACTGTGAATCCTTCGAGCAGACCGACGATGGTCAGTCCCCACTGTCCAAGATGACCGATTGGGTGAACACCACTTGTCCACACTGCGGCGGTCCTGCACAGCGCGAAACCGACACCATGCCACAGTGGGCAGGTTCTTCCTGGTACTTCCTGCGCTACATGGATCCACACAACGAAAACGAACTGGCTTCCAAAGAAGCTATGGAATACTGGGGTCAGGTAGACTGGTACAACGGCGGTATGGAACACACCACCCTGCATCTGCTTTACAGCCGCTTCTGGCATAAATTCCTCTACGATCTGGGTCTGGTCAGCAACAAAGAGCCATACGCAAAACGTACCTCTCACGGTATGATTCTGGGCGAAAACGGCGAGAAGATGTCCAAATCCCGCGGCAACGTTGTAAACCCTGATGATATCATCAAAGAGTACGGTGCAGACACCATGCGTCTCTACGAAATGTTCATTGGTGACTTTGAGAAGAGCGCACCATGGAGCACTTCCTCCATCAAAGGCTGCAAACGCTTCCTGGATCGTCTGTGGGCACTGAATGACATGGTTGTTGAAGGCAGCGAATACAGCAAAGAGCTGGAAACTCCATTCCACAAGACCATCAAGAAGGTTTCCGAGGATATCGAGTCCATGAAGTTCAATACCGCTATTGCAACTCTCATGTCTCTGCTCAACGAAATTTACGATCATAAATCCATCAATAAAGCAGAACTGAAAACTCTGCTGTCCCTGACTCAGCCATTCGCACCACATATTGCAGAAGAAATGTGGGAACTGAATCAGCTGGGCGGTATGGCAAACGAAACCAAATGGCCGGAATACGATGAAGCAAAATGCATCGACTCCACCGTTGAGATCGTTGTTCAGCTCAATGGCCGCATCAAATCCAGAATCGTGGTTCCAACTGCTGCAAGCAAAGACGAGCTGCTGGCTGCTGCAAAAGCAGATGCTGTCGTAAAAGCCGAGATGGAAGGCAAGAACATCGTCAAAGAGATCGTTGTTCCTGGCAAACTCGTAAATATTGTGGTAAAATAAGTTGAAAAAGGGCAAGAAAGCCCTTGACTTCACTATTCATTTATTGTATAATATCCTCTGTTATGAGTTGTGAGCAAAACCTTACAACTTAATACTCCTGCCCGTAGGCGTGAGGAGGGAAAAGAAATGGCAGAAATTCATGTAAAAGATAACGAGTCTTTGGATAGTGCTCTGAGAAGATTTAAGAGATCTTGCGCTCGTTCCGGCGTACTGAATGAAGTTCGCAAAAGAGAACACTACGAAAAGCCTTCCGTTAAACGTAAGAAAAAATCCGAAGCTGCTCGTAAACGCAAATTCAAATAGTTTGTGTATGGGCTAAGCGACGCGCTGTCTTTGATGGCGTGAACACAATTCACGGTGTAGTTCCGCGAAATTGTCTATGAAACAAGGCGAGCCTTTCGAGGCTCGCTTTTTCATTGTCTGTTTTTCTTTTAACAGGACAGTGGAAAACTACTTTGTTAAAACTTGTTGAAAAAGGAGCGTGCGGCACAGATGCTGTTCCCAAAGCAGATGGTTCATCGTGTGACGGATATCTCTCCGGAGGATCTGAAGGCGAAAGGGATCAAGGGTTTGATCCTGGATATCGATAATACGCTGACCACCCACGATAATCCGATACCAAGCGATGGTGTTTCTGCCTGGCTGGACAGTGTGAGAGCCAGCGGCATTCAGATGCTGGTGCTCTCCAACAATCATGCACCCCGTGTGGAACCGTTCGCAAAAATTCTGGGCTTGGACTTCATCGCAGAGGGCAAGAAACCACTGACCGGCGGCTTCAAACGCTGTGCAAAAGCCTTGGGAATGAACAGGGATGAGCTCTGTATCATCGGCGATCAGATATTCACTGATGTACTTGGGGGGAATCTCTTCGGCTGCCACAGTATTCTCGTGGAGCCGATCCAGCCGGAAAGCACAGCCTTTTTCAAATTCAAACGATTCCTTGAGAAGATCATCCTGTTCTTTTACAGAAAGAGGGCATAGTAAATGAAAAAAATCTTAGTCATGCACGGCCCGAATATCAATCTGACCGGAAAACGGGAACCGGGCCAGTACGGCACCACTCCCTTCGCACAGATGAACGAGGAATTTGTGGCGTTCGCGAAAGCCAATGATATGGACTGTGATATTTTCCAGTCCAACCATGAGGGCGAACTGATCGATAAACTACATGCCAGCATGGGCGTGTACGACGGCATCGTTCTGAATGCCGGTGCTTACACTCATTACAGCTACGCACTTCGCGATGCGATCGCAGCCATTGAACTGCCTGTGGTGGAGGTACACATGTCCAATGTGCATAAGAGGGAAGAGTTCCGTCATCATTCGGTTATCTCTCCGGTTTGCTGCGGTGTGATCTGCGGATTCGGAAAAAACAGCTATATTTTAGGCATTTCTGCATTGAAGGAGCTTCTTTTTTAAGAAATTTATTGGAATATATCCAAAAATACTTGAAAATATAGCAGAGATACGGTAAAATATAATAGTATAAAATAGCTGAGATTAAAATTTCGGCATTGTGTTGCGGGAAAATGACCTTTTTCTGCGGTGCGTTCCTTCTTCCGCCATTTGGAAGGAATACAAATAAATCAAGAAATTGTCGCAGGCGGAGCGGCAGGACGGAGGAAAAATTATGGCAACAATTACTGCAGGCGATTTCAGAAACGGTAAAACTTTTGAAATGGACGGCAAACCTTGTATGGTAGTTGAATTCCAGCACGTTAAACCAGGTAAAGGTGCTGCATTCGTTCGTACCAAATATAAAAACCTGATCACCGGCGCTATCCGCGAAGAATCTTTCAACCCAACCGCTAAATTCGAAGAAGCTATGGTTGAACGTAAAAACATGGAATACAGCTACGCTGACGGCGATCTGTACTACTTCATGGATCAGGAAACCTACGAAATGGTTCCACTGAACAAAGAAGTTCTGGGCGATGCTTTCAAATTCGTAAAAGAAAACACCATGTGCCAGATCGTTAGCTACAAAGGCACCCCATTCACCGTTGAGGTTCCTAACTTTGTAGAACTGCAGGTAGTAGAAACCGAACCAGGCGTTAAAGGCAACACTGCTACCAACGTTACCAAACCAGCTAAACTGGAAACCGGCGCTGAAATCAAAGTTCCAATCTTCATCAACGAAGGCGAAATGATCCGTATCGACACCAGAACCGGTGAATACATGGAGCGCGCTTAATCCTTAAGCAAAACTTGTGCTGAAAAGCACCATAAGATAATAAATCACAAGGGGGATTTTACCATGACTTTAACTGAGAAAGTTGCTTACCTGAAAGGCCTCGTAGAGGGTCTGGGCATTGACGAAACCACCAGCCAGGGCAAAGTTACCAAGGCTATCGTGGACATCCTGGACGATATGGCAGTGTCCATTCTCGATCTGGAAGACAGCACCTCTGAACTCTACGAAGAAGTAGAAGCTCTGGATGAAGACCTCGGCAATCTGGAAGATGACTTCTATGATGACGAAGACGAAGATGACGACGATTGCTGCGATTGCGACTGCTGCTGCGGCGACGATGACGACGAAGACTTCGAATGCGATGAAATCTACGAAGTAGAATGCCCAAACTGCCACGAGGAAATCTGCATTGACGGTGAGATCCTTGATATGGGTTCTATTGAATGCCCAAACTGCGGTGAAAATCTGACCTTCGAAATCGAAGAGGAATGTGACTGCGGTTGCTGCGACTGCTGCTGCGAAGATCACTGCGAGCACGAGCACTAATTAAATAGTTATATTGATTTTTGTCTCAGAATACAACAGTGGATCTTTGCGTCTGCTGTTGTATTTTGTGCGTTATGGGGTATGAAAGATTCTGTGGCAAATGTTATAAATAGTTAGATATTATTTGTTATTTTACAAACGATATAACATGGCAAGGAAATTGAGGAGAAAGACTTGATCAGTCAGAACTGCAAACAGATCATGGCAGGAGCAGCTGTCGTCCTCGGCGTCGCCGGAGGGCTGGCGTTGGCATCCTGGTATCGAAAAGCGAATACGCCGGCGGTGTCCACCGATTTTGTGATGGATACCTTCGTAGAGCAGAAGCTCTATGGCAAACAGGCAGAGAACGCAGTGCAGGAGATCTCGAAAAAACTGAGAGATTTCGAACAGGCGTTTTCCATGCATCTTGAGAACAGTGAAATCAGCCAACTGAACGCAGCAGCGGGAAGGAAAGCGGTGGAGCTTTCCACAGAGGTGTATTGTTTGTTGGAGCGAAGCAAAGAGCTGTCACTGCAGTCGCAGGGTGCGTTTGACTTGACGATCGCACCGCTGACACAGGTCTGGGATATCACCTCAGAGCATCCTACCGTGCCGACAGAGGCAGAAATTTCTGCAGCTTTGGCTCTGGTCGATGCTGAATCACTGCTTCTGGAAAACGGCTCCGCAAAGTTGAGCTTGGAAGGGCAGGCCGTGGATCTTGGCGGTATCGCTAAAGGCGCCGCCTGTGATATTGTTCGTGAAGTAGCAGAGAATTATAACATTGACTGCGGTTATGTTTCCATCGGCGGAAACATGGTTGTTCTGGAAGAAAAACCATTGGGTCGGGACTTCTATTTTGGAGTTCGAGATCCTTTGGGCACAGCGGCAGATTCCGTTTGCGCTCTGACGCTGTATGGAAAAACCATGGCGACCACCGGTACCTATGAACGCTTTTTTGAAGAAGACGGCGTGATTTACCATCATGTGCTGAATCCGAAAACGGGCTGGCCTGCTGACAGCGACCTGCTCAGTGTTTCCGTTATCAGCGAGGATGGCGCATTGGCCGACTTCCTCTCCACGACTTTGTTTGTTTTGGGGAAAGACACTGTGCTGGACTGTCTGGAACGCAGTGATTTTCAGGTCATTGCTATCAGCGAGGATGGAAACATCTACTGTTCATCCGCACTGAAGGATGTTATGATCCCGACAGAGGGCACAGACTATGAATTCATCTATGGAGAAAGAGAATGAACCAGAAAAGCACCATCCGATCCGTACGGCGTGTAGCACTGATGGGACTGTTCTTCGCTCTGTCGCTGTGTTTTTCCTATTTGGAAAGCATGGTGATGATCCCCGGACTCCCTCCGGGCGTCAAGCTGGGTCTGTCCAATCTGGTGACTATGTACTGCCTGTTCTTTCTGGGCAAAAGCTCCGCCTATTCTCTGGCGCTGCTGAAAAGTTTCTTCGTTTTCCTGACAAGAGGACCCGTCGGAGCCTTTTTAAGTCTCTGCGGCGGTCTGTTGTCAGTCACATCAATGACTGCAGTGGAATCTCTGAAAGGGAAGAAGCTCAGTTATACCGCGCTGAGCATCATCGGTGCGGTAAGCCACAACATCGGTCAGCTGATCGCGGCCAGATTTTTGGTAAATCAGTTCCTGTTTTACTATATTCCGGTCCTGCTGTTTTCTGGTGTTGTCATGGGAGTTCTGACAGGAACAATGTTCGGTCATTTGACTCCTTATTTGAAAAAAATTGATTGTTGATCCATGGGGATGGATTGCAATATATTCCAAATGTACCTTTTGGGTATTATAGGAAAGTTTAATGTAATGGGGGCTAAAATCGTGTCTAACAATGGTAGAAAAGCATTGCACGGGGTCCATGCACCACACTTCAAGAACACCACTAACATGGTGCCTGAAGTAATGCCGGTTCCGGAAAAGGTGTATATCTCACTGCATCAGCACATGGGCGCACCCTGCGAACCACTGGTGAAAAAAGGAGACAGCGTTAAGGTGGGTCAGCTGATCGGCGACACCACCGCATTCATGAGCGCGAAAACCCACTCCAGTGTTTCCGGTACTGTGGAAGCAATTACCACTATGACAACCAGCATGGGTGGTACTGACCAGTACATCGTCATCAAAACAGATGGTCTGCAGGAAGTGTCCGAGGAGGTAAAACCACCTGTTGTAAGCAACTATCCGGAATTCCTGGAAGCTGTTAAAAATTCCGGTCTGGTTGGTCTGGGCGGCGCAGGTTTCCCAACCTTCGTTAAGTTCAACCTGAAAGACCTGAACATGGTCGATACTCTGGTAATCAATGCCGCAGAATGCGAGCCATACATCACCACCGACTATCGTACCTGTATGGACAAAACCAAAGAACTGCTTGCCGGTGCCCGCGCTATTGCAAAATATCTGGAACTGAAAGATATTTACATCGGTATCGAGGACAATAAACCGGAAGCAATCAAAATGCTGGAAAAAGAAACCGCAAACGATCCTGCATTCCATATCGTATCTCTGAAAGCAAGCTATCCAAAGGGCGCTGAAAAAGTTATCGTTTATGAATGCACCGGTCGTATCATCAAGGAAGGTCAGCTGCCATTCCAGGCAGGCTGTATCGTATCCAACGTTACTTCCGTTGCCTTCCTGGGCGAATATCTGGAAACCGGTATGCCTCTGGTAACCAGAACCCTGACCATCGACGGTTCCGCTATCGCAGATCCAAAGAACGTAATCGCTCCGATCGGTACTCCTTTCGCTGATATCGTTGAATTCTGCGGCGGCTACAAAGAAGAGCCTGTAAAAATGCTCATGGGCGGTCCAATGATGGGTATCACCATCTACTCCGACGACCTGCCAATGGTGAAAAACAACAATGCGATGCTGGCCTTTGGCGCAGCACAGGCAAAAGTTTATGAGGAGACCGCCTGCATCCGCTGCGGACGCTGCGTTCGCGCTTGCCCAATGTCTCTGATGCCTGCTGCAATCGAGACCGCATACAAACTGAAAAAAGAGGACGATCTGAAAGCACTGAAAGTCAACCTCTGTATTGAGTGTGGCTGCTGCTCCTATGTTTGTCCTGCACACCGTCCGCTGGTTGTTACCAACAAGATGGCGAAACGAATGATCGCTCCAAAGAAATAAAGAGGTGATACACTTTGAAAAGCAAATTGATGGTATCTCCATCTCCACACATTCATGATGCTGTCAGCACACAGAGCATCATGCGCGATGTCCTGATCGCTTTGGTACCGGCTCTGATCGCTTCCGTACTTATTTTCGGTTTCCGTTCTCTGGTATTGACTGCTGTCTGCATCGCATCCTGTATGATCTTCGAATACTTTACCCGCAAACTGCTGGGTAAGAGCAACACTGTTTCCGACCTGTCCGCTGCTGTAACCGGCATGCTGCTGGCATTCAACCTTCCGGTTGAACTGCCTCTGTGGATGGCTGTTGTTGGCTGCTTCTTTGCGATCGTAATCGTAAAACAGCTCTTCGGCGGTATTGGTCAGAACTTCGCAAACCCTGCAATCGCAGCTCGTATCTTCCTGCTGCTGTCCTTCTCTCTGCCAATGACCACCTGGGTACAGGTCAACTCCGTATCCGGTGCAACTCCACTGGCACAGATGGCTCTGGCAAGAGCAGGCGAGATGCAGACTCTGCCAAGCTACCTGGAAATGTTCCTTGGTCAGCGCGGCGGCTGTCTCGGTGAAACCTGTGCTCTGGCACTGATCATCGGCGGCATTTACCTGATCGCTAAGAAAGTCATTACTCCTACCATTCCGCTGGCATTCATCGGCGGTGTGGCAGTTCTGGCACTGCTCTTCGGTGAAGACCCACTGTACCATATTATGGGCGGCGGCTGTCTGATCGGTGCATTCTTCATGGCAACCGACTACACCACTTCTCCTGTTACCGAGAAGGGTAAAGTGATCTTCGGTCTGGGCTGTGCAGCTCTCACCATGATCATCCGTATCTTCGGTTCCTACCCAGAAGGTGTTTCCTACGCAATCCTGCTGATGAACATCATCTGTCCACTGATCGACCGTGCAACCAAATCCAAACCATTCGGAGGTGTTATGTAATGAAAGATTATATCAAACCTACCTTGGTTTTGGGCATCATCTGTCTGGTTATTACTGCTTTCCTGGCTGTTACATATAACGTAACTCAGCCTATCATCGAAGAAAACAACCGCAAAGCTGCAGAAGAAAGCCGTGCAATGGTTCTGACTTCCGCTGATAGCTTTGAGGAAGTGACCGGCGATTTCCCTGCAAACACCGTTGACGTTTACAAAGCAAGCAATGGCGCAGGCTTCGCTATCACCACTACTGCAAAAGGTTACGACTCTGACCCTCTGAAAGTTATGGTCGGCATCAAAGCAGACGGTACTGTTGAAAAAATCAATGTTCTGTCCAACTCCGAAACCCCAGGTCTGGGTTCCAAGGTTTCCGAAGATTCCTTCACCAATCAGGTGATCGGTATGGACAACTCCATGAGCGGCTACGAAATGATCGCCGGTGCGACCAAATCTTCCAACGCAATCAAAAACTGCGTGCTGACCGCTTTTGAAGTATACGACATGGTGAAAGGAGAGTAGGAAATGGGCAAAGAAAAAATCAGCCTGTCCACCCTTACCAATGGTATCATCAAGGAGAACCCTGTTCTCGTTCTGATCCTCGGTACCTGTCCGACTCTGGCAGTAACCACTCTGGCAGTCAACGGCGTTGGTATGGGTCTGGCAGCAACCTTCGTTCTGGTGTGCTCCAACATCGTAATTTCTCTGTTGAAAAACGTAATTCCGGACAAAGTCCGCATTCCTTGCTACATCGTAATCATCGCAGGCTTCGTAACCATTCTGAGCTCTCTGATGGAAGCATTCCTCCCATCTCTGTATGCATCTCTGGGTCTGTTCCTGCAGTTGATCGTAGTTAACTGTATCATTCTGGGCCGTGCAGAAATGTTCGCAAGCAAACACGGCGTACTGGCATCCGCACTGGACGGTATCGGTATGGGTCTGGGCTTCACTCTGGCTCTGCTGATCATGGGTTCCATCCGTGAAATTCTGGGTGCAGGCACCTGGTTCGGCATTCCGCTGACCGTAAACCTGTTCTCTCCAATTTCCATCTTCATTCTGGCACCTGGCGGCTTCCTTGTTTACGGTATGGTTATCGCTGCTGTAAACAAACTGACCAAAGGCAAAGCCATCAAGAAGAAAGACTTCGGCTGTGAAGGCTGCGCAGGCGGCTGCAACGGCTGCTCCGGTTGCGAGAAAGGAGAGAATAAATAATGGAAATCTTCAAAAATATGATGTACATCCTGATGACATCTGCCATTGTTGAAAACGTAGTTCTCGCTAAGTTCCTCGGTATCTGCCCATTCCTCGGCGTATCCAAAAAGCTGGATTCCGCTGCAGGTATGAGCGGTGCGGTAATCTTCGTTATGCTGATGGCTACCGCAGTTACCTGGCCGATCTATAAATTTATCCTGCTTCCAAATGGCTTGGATTATCTGCAGACCATCGTGTTCATTCTGGTTATCGCTGCTCTGGTACAGCTGGTAGAGTTCATTCTGAAAAAATACATGAAATCTCTCTATCAGGCACTGGGCGTGTATCTGCCACTGATCACCACCAACTGTGCAGTTCTGGGTGTTACCATTCTGAACTTTGACAACAACTACGGCTTTGGCGAATCCCTGATCAATGCACTGGGTACCGGTCTGGGCTTCATGGTTGCAATGATCCTCTTTGCCGGCGTACGCGGCAGAATGGAAAGCTGCGACTTCCCGGAAAGCTTCAAAGGCGTTCCATCCACACTGATTGCCGCATCCATCGTTTCCATGTCCTTCATGGGCTTTGCTGATGTTGCAAACGGTATGTTTATGTAAGGAGGAGAGAAGTTATGAGTGCTATTCTGACTCCTGTTCTTATCGTTGTTATCATCGGCGCGATTGCCGGTCTGGTACTGTCCATTGCTGCAAAAGTTTTCTATGTAGAAGTGGACGAAACTCAGGTTAAGATCCGTGAAGTTCTGCCTGGCGCAAACTGCGGTGCCTGCGGCTGTGCCGGTTGTGACGAGTACGCATCCAAGCTGGCAAAAGGCGAAGCAGAACCAAACCTCTGTCCGGTCGGCGGTGCGGCTGTTGCTGCACAGATCGGTGAAATTCTGGGCGTTGAAGTTGGCGCAATGGAAGCGAAAAAAGCAGTTATCCGCTGCCGCGGCCATCTGAACACCACCGACTTCATCATGGACTACACCGGTCCAAAGAGCTGTGCTGTTGCAAAAATGTACTACGGCGGTCGTACCAGCTGTAACTTTGCTTGTCTGGGTTACGGCGACTGTGTGGCAGCTTGTCCATACGATGCAATCAGCATCAAAAACGATCTGGCTCACATCGACCACTCTCTGTGCGTAGGCTGCGGCGCTTGTGCTAAAGTTTGCCCACAGGATATTATGGAAATCATCCCGGCTGCTCAGCAGACTTGGGTAACCTGCCGTTCCAAAGAGAACGCACTGGGCACCAGAAAAGTTTGCACCAACGGCTGTCTGGGCTGCAAAAAATGTGAACGCACCTGTGAGTTCGGCGCTATCACTGTAACTGACAACCGCGCACACATCGACCCAGAAAAATGCACCAACTGCGGCAAATGCGCAGAAGCTTGCCCAACCAAGTGCATCCACATGAATTACTAATTCAATGAGAAAAGACCTCCCGAAAGGGAGGTCTTTTTGTCTGTGCTCTTCTTGACAAAATCCCCGCCAAACAGCTATACTTATCAGAGCATCACTCAACAGAGGAGAGTTAAAACATGAGAATCCGCAGAAAACCATGGGCGCGCCCGGAATTGGCGGCCTGCCCATTTAATATTGATAACCCTGCGGAGCACTGCGGCCATTGGGCTGAGGTGTTCCCAAAACAGCAGCCTCTGCATTTGGAACTGGGCTGCGGCAAGGGTGTTTTCACCGCTGAGCAGGCAAAACGCCACCCGGAATACAATTTGGTTGCCATCGATATCAAGAGCGATATTCTTGGCGTTGCCAAACGCAACATCGAGGAGCTTTTCGGTGAGCAGCCGGTTGATAACCTGCGCATCTTCGCTTATGACATCGAGCGTATTCTGGAAGTTATGAATGAGAATGATCAGTTCGATCGCATCTTCATCAACTTCTGCAATCCATGGCCAAAGAAAAAGCACAAGAAAAAACGCCTGACCTATACCCGTCAGCTGGAACATTACAAAACGTTCCTGAAACCGGACGGCGAGATCTGGTTCAAAACCGACGATGATGAGCTGTTTGAAGAATCTTTGGATTACTTCAAAGAGTGCGGCTTTAACTTCACTTACCTGACTCGTGATCTGCACAACAGTGATTTCACCGACAACGTCATCACCGAGCATGAAAGAATGTTCTCCGAGCAGGGAATTCCGATCAAATTCCTTATCGCTAAACTGGATCCGACAGTTCCGCTCCGTGTTTATGTGGATGCAGAAGAGCTGCTGTCCAAAGAGAATGAAATGATGGGTGAGACTCTCGCGAAAGTCTTTGCGAAAAAGGATGGTGAACGTCCGCTGGATCTGGCTCTTGCAGGCAAGATGGTCCTCCAGCAGGAAAAGGACCCAATCGACCAGCTGATCGAAGAGCGCTCCGGCCTGCACTTCTGCAATCAGGAGAACTCTCTGGAACAGTTCCCGTTCTATCCGGTTCCGCTGATGTACATCCTGATGTACGATGATAACGGCAACTATTTCGGACGCCACACCGATGACGGTCCGATCGTTTGTGTAAACCTGTCCAGCCGCTGCTGCAAAGTGGCTGACGACATTCGTGCGTTCCTTGAGCTGATCCTCTTCCATCCAAACTGGAAGCATCTGCTGAATCAAGCACAGCGCACCGGTCGTTCCATTGATGAAGTGGAAGCCGAAGTTGAAGTAAACTTTGAACCATGGCAGGAGATCCTGTCCAGCGTTCTGCAGCTGCCATACGATGCGGAAGCTCTTCCAAAACTTCGCGCCAACCTGCTTCAGTCCTCCGGTTTTGTGATTTATCCAAACCTCGACCGCGCCATGAAGGACAACCGCTTCCTGAAAACCGAATAAACTTTTCTGACCACCGTGTAAACGGTGGTCTTTTTTTGTTTGTGGAAGCATAAGATTTAGCAAACAAAGGAGTTGAGGAAAATGGACAACAGTTTTCAGCAAGTGATTACACAGCTGCCAAAGTGGTTTTCAGCTATTGCCGAAGCAGTACCTCAGGAGGAGCGGCAATTGATCACGGAGCTGCGTCTTTTTGAAGGACAGCCTGCATTTTGGTGCTGTGGCAGGCAGGGAAGAACCTATGATACCCATAAATTGACCACGCAGCAGCTGCGGGAATTGTTATCAGCGGTCTGCAGAGGTTCTGTGCACTGCTATCAGCAGGAGATCACACAGGGTTTTGTGACGCTGGATGGAGGACATCGTGTGGGACTGTGCGGAACAACTTTGTGGCGGGAGGGACAGGCGGTTGGTCTGCGGGATATCAGCTCCATGAACATTCGCTTTGCCAGAGCAGTAAAAGGCTGTGCAAAGGACTTGTTCCGTAAATTAGGTCAGTGCAGCTTTCTGCTGGTTGGTGCACCGGGCAGCGGGAAAACAACGTTGCTTCGCGACTATGTTCGGATCCTCTGCGGTGGAGACGGTGGACCCTGTCATTTTGCGGCTGTGATCGATGAACGCTCGGAGCTCTCAGCTTTCGACTTGGGACATACGGCTCATGTGCTGAAAGGTCTGCCGAAAACTCAGGCGATTCGTCAGGCATTGCGTACCCTGTCGCCGCAATTTTTGATTTGCGATGAAATCGGCTCGTCAGAAGAAGCAGAGCTTCTTTCCGAAAGCTTAAACAGTGGCTGTCACTTCATAGCGACCATCCATGGAGAGAACTGGGACAGCCTGCGAAGAAAACCGCAGTTTCAGCCGTTTTTGCGGCAGAATGCCGTGGATGCACTGGTCTTTTTGGAGCCGCAGGGAAGAATCCGCGAAATCAGGGAGGTGAATGCAGATGCGTCTGCTGGGATGTCTGAGCATTTTTCTCTGCATACTGCTGCTGGGTATCAGCGATAGGCTAAAATTGGAGCAGAGGAGCCGTCAGTGGCAGGAACTGCAGGAATTACTGAGACTATGTATTGAAGAACTGCAAATCAATCAAAATGACTCGGAGGAGATCCTTCGGACGATTTGGGATCATGGTTTTCACAGCAGCTTTCTGGAAGCTTGTCTCCATGCAGAAGGAACGATACAACAACGCCTGATGCAAGCGGCAGCAAGTTTCAGCGAAGCAAAGCTGCAGGAAACCGCCCGACATTTTGCCCTGCGTTTCGGAATGAGTACATTAGAACTTCAGCTGGAGGGTTTACGCAGTTTGCAGAAAATCTGTATCGAAGAATCAGAGAGGAGTCGTCAACTGGCGATACAGAATGGAAAGCTTGCATTGAATCTGGGATTCTTTGGCGGTGCAGCGGTGGTGATTCTGCTGATATAACAAGGGAAGGACTGTGAAAAAGTTGGATGTGGATTTGATTTTCAAAATTGCCGCCATCGGTATCATTGTTTCTGTGCTGAATCAGGTGCTGGTGCGCTCAGGACGCGAGGAGCAGGGGATGATCGTTGTGCTGGCAGGGTTACTTTGCACTCTATCGCTGGTGATTACACAGATCAGTGCGCTCTTCGATAACATCAAGACCATGTTCGGGTTATAGTCATGGCTGTGGAAAAAATTATTGTACTTGCTGTATTGTGTGCGGTTCTCATCGTGCTTCTGCGAAACAGCCGACCGGAACAGGCAGTGATCCTGTCGTTGTGTGCAGTGATCCTGCTGCTGTTCTGGCTGCTGGATGCCATGGATCCAATATTGCAGGAGCTCCGCCAACTGACAGAGCTGTTTTCTTTCGGTTCACAGCAGGGGGAGCTTTTGCTGAAAAGCCTCGGGCTCTGTTTGCTGACGCAAGTTTCTGCGGATCTTTGCCGTGACGCAGGAGAAAACACTCTTGCCGTCAATGTGGAACTGGCTGGGAAAACGGCGGTACTTTTGCTTTGTTTGCCGCTGTTTCGACAGCTTCTGAGCTTTGCCGCAGAGCTGATCCGATGAGGTACGTTATGAGAAAATTTCTGATTGTTTTTTCCGTGATATGTATTCTCTTTTCTTGTCTTGCACTTCCGCTTTTTGCATCGGAGAATGCCGAAACCTACATCGACGACAGTCTCAATGAGATCGGTTCTGAATTGGAAGAACAACTGCCCGCAGAAACCAAAGAACTCCTGGATGAACTTAATTTAGGGGAGCTGGACTTGCAGCAAATCGTATCGTTACAGCCCCAGCAGTTCCTGGAGCTGTTCATCGCTCAGTTGAAGAGAAGCTGGCAGGTACCGCTTCATGTACTGGGAAGCTTGCTTGGGATTCTTCTATTGAGTGCACTGCTGTTTCCATTGAAAGATACTCTTTTGAAACAGGAGACGGCGGGAATCTATACATTGGCGGCATCCATTTGTTTATGCAGTCTTTTGATGGAGCCGTTGCTGACAGGCATCAGAGACTGCGTGGAAAGCTTGCAGAACAGCTCTCATTTTCTGCTGGCATTGATACCGATCCTTACGGCCATCCTCGCAGTTGGCGGACAGGCGGCTACCGCCACCGCTTATCAGCTGCTTTTGTTTACAGCGTGCCAGTTAACAGCCCAGTTAACAAGCGGTCTGGCAGCGCCGCTTCTGGGAATTTATACTGCGCTTGGAATGTTGGCAGCTGTTTTCCCTAATTTGGGATTGCAGGGCCTTGTGGACGGTCTGAGGCGGCTGCTGTGCTGGGGTGTTGGCATCATTACAACATTGTTTGTAGCAT